>NZ_JBOFLP010000301.1:0-4844 GCF_051657925.1 Chroococcidiopsis sp. | reverse complement strand
GGGACCCCTCGGCTGTCTTTTGCTTAGACCCTCTACCGACCCTATCGATTTAATTGGAAGGCATGTTATCTTAACAGGCTGGTTCCGCCGTGGGGCTACGGCTTGGATCGATATTGAAATTTTACGAACTCAAGCCGGTAAAACCATTACCAGCAGCCATCAGGGTTGGTCGATCTCGCTGGCGATCGCTGCTACTATCTGGGGCGTTTACGTGATTGTCAAGGGAGGCAGTTATTAGCGATCGGGGAGCAGGGAGCAGGGAGCGGCGATCGGTCACCGATCGCCGATTACAATCTTCTTACCTCTTACCTCTCGCCTCTTACCTCTTACCTTTTGTTCAATGTAAAGATTAATTGCAACAATTCAGTTTAACGTGTTACATTTATTTACATAAACAACTAAAGTCCAGACCTAGCTGAAAGTTAAAGCGACCTAACGTCTTACGCTTCGGTTAATTTGGGTCAGGTTTTTCTCCTTCCAACACAGCAACAGCTAGACCAGCCACAGGCTGGTTTTTATTTCAGGAGTCAGTGAGACAGGTATCGCATTTCTGTACTCAATAGCCCGATCCGAAGTTAAAAAACTGACAATAAGCACAAATCTATTTTGAAAACAATATCTATAGTGTCAACCGTGATATTTTAAAAGATGGTGTCAACTTTCCAGGCGATCGGAAATATCATCAGGAGTCAAACGCCGTTGCGATCTAACCGCCAAAACTGCGTAGTCAAGCTTTTAGATCGTACCGTAGCATGATAAACTTATCAGTCTTTGCCAATACAATGAATTGGATTTTAGAAGTTGACAGTTTAAGGCAAAAGTTAGTTGACGACGGTTTGCGGTGATTCTTGCCACTATTCACCTCACACTCCTGTCAGAAATTTTGTTAACAACCTTAATTGCATCCAAGTTGAGAGGTACATTTCATGCCAGTCCGTTTATACATTGGTAATTTGCCAAAAGATGAAGTCGATCGGCAAGAGTTGCAAGCAGTTTTTGCTGATGCGGGTAGTAACGTGACTACGAAAGTCATTAAAGACCGCAAGACCGGAAAGTGCCGTGGTTTTGGTTTTGTTACTGTCAATAATGACGAGCAAGCAGACGAAATCATCGAGAAATATAACGGCTATATGTTTAAGGAAACGCCACTAAAGATTGAGAAGGCGTTGCCTCGTAACAAAGGTCAAGAAGAAGAAGACCAAGCCCCTGTTGCTAGTAGTGCTAATACTGGAGATGCTCCTGTTAGCAGCAACGCAGAAAAAAGCGGTGGCAATAAGCGTAGTGGGAAAAAACCTCGTCGTGGTGGTTCTGCCGGAACTTCTACAGGCTCGTCTGATGCCGAGGGAATTCGTCCCGATCCTCGTTGGGCTTCTGAACTAGAAAAGCTGAAACAGATGTTGGCAGCTCAAACTACTAATGGATAGGCATTTGATTGAGGGTTAGGTGTTGGGAGTCAAGGATTGTTTGCAATTAGCGGTTGACGATTAGCGAATAGTTGTCAGCTGTTTCTCATCTGCACTCCTACTCTCCCCCTATGCTCTCTAAGTGGGTGTTCTAGTTGTTTGAGTGACTGCGAAATGAACTCAACCTTGCCTCAAAATCTCTGGGCAAAAATGTGCTGTGCGATCGCTCTAGAGGCATATGGAAAAATTCGGATATTAAATGTATCCAATTAAATTTTTAAATACAATATAGAAAATAAACTTATACATTAAGTCAAAAATTATACAAAATTAACCGAAAGTCGAGCTTCTATACTTAGTGGTTTTTATACTTGAATTTCGTCGGAAAACTCGCTCGTAAGTTAACTCTTGCCAAGAATAACTAATTGAAGCTGTGCTTTAGGTGGAGGGAACTTGCAGCCATTGCAACTTTTCTTAAATATTTTTTGACATACCTAACTATCATCAATAAAAAGTAACAGTAGAAATCTATCTTTTGGAGCGGATAATTCCTAAGGAAGATTTGTATGCATGGCAATTCATCCACCTAGAGGATGCGATCGCGTGTGGTATTCTGTAAATTAAACTTAATAAACTTTAGGGGTAAAGACAGAAGCCTTTGTAAAGTCTCCTTACATTCACCCCTGTTACGGTGCAAATTCAATAGCCACAAAGCTATGAACAACAAAAATCAAAAGCGAATTGCCCTAATTTCAGTCCACGGCGACCCTGCGATTGAGATTGGTAAAGAAGAAGCTGGAGGGCAGAACGTTTATGTCCGCCAAGTGGGTGAAGCATTGGGTAAACTGGGATGGCAGGTTGATATGTTTACCCGCAAAGCAAGTGCAGAACAAGCAAAAATCGTCGAACATAGCGAGAATTGTCGGACAATTCGCTTAACTGCTGGTCCTGAGGAATTCGTTCCGAGGGACAATATTTTTGGTTATGCCTCGGAGTTTGTCGAAGCATTCCTCCAGTATCAACAGCAAACTGGTTATCGATATCCTCTAGTGCATACCAACTACTGGATTTCTAGCTGGGTGGGCATGGAATTGAAGAAAGCCCAATCCATCAAACAAGTCCATACCTATCACTCTTTAGGCGCAATTAAATATAAGTCAGTTGCAACCGTACCGCTGATTGCCTCGAAGCGGCTGGAAGTCGAAAAAAGGGTACTAGAAACAGCCGAGCGGATTGTTGCCACTAGCCCGCAAGAAAAAGAACACATGCGATCGCATGTCTCTACCAAAGGTAATATTGACATTATTCCTTGCGGTACAGATATTCATCGCTTTGGCGCGATTGACAGCAAAATTGCCAGACAACAGCTAGGAATTCCATCACAAAGCAAAGTTGTCTTTTATGTTGGACGATTTGACGAGCGCAAGGGAATTGAAACTTTAGTGCGAGCAGTTGCCCAGTTGCAATTGCGTGGTAAAGAAGACATCAAACTGATTATCGGTGGTGGTAGCCGCCCAGGACAAAGCGATGGCATTGAGCGCGATCGCATTGAAGGTATTGTCAAAGAATTAGGGATGAGCGATTTTACCTCTTTCCCCGGACGGCTAGGTGATGTCGATCTACCCATATACTACGCCGCTGCCGATGTTTGTGTCGTTCCCAGTCACTACGAACCATTTGGTCTAGTTGCCATTGAAGCGATGGCTAGCGGTACGCCAGTGGTGGCTAGCGATGTCGGCGGACTACAATTTACCGTCGTCCCAGAAGAGACAGGCTTACTCGCTCCACCTAAAGATGATGCAGCCTTTGCTGTTGCTATTGACCGAATCTTGAGCGATACAGCCTTCCGAAATCGCCTCGGCAAAGCAGCAAGACAAAGGGTAGAAGATATGTTTAGTTGGGAAGGAGTCGCCAAACAACTAGGCGAGCTTTACACCAAACTGATGACAGAAACATCAACCGTCGTACCCACGAAGAAAAAAGCTGTGAGTGCGTAACGAGGAGCGAGGAGTGAGGGAAAGAGGTAGTGCGTGGTGTGGGAAGTGTGGGGTGTGGGGTGTGGGGAATTTTGAATTGCTCCCTTGTCTCCCTTGCCCTCCTTGTCTCCCTTGTCTTCCTTGTCCCCCTTGTCTTCCTTGTCCCCCTTGTCCTTTCCCTCGCTCCTCACTCCTCACTTCTCACTCCTCCAACAGCAACCCGAGGCAGACGGTGCTTAAAGCCGCAGAGGATTTCCCAAGAAATTGTTTTTAAAACTGCTGCCCAATCATCAGCAGTAATTTGTTCTTTACCTTCTTGTCCGAGGAGAGTGACGACTTCCCCGACTGCTACATCTGGAATTGCCGTCACATCTAGCATTAACTGATCCATAGTAATAGCACCCATTTGGGGGATGCGCCGACCGCAAATCAGAGCCTCCATGCGGTTAGAGAGATTGCGCGGTACGCCATCAGCATAACCAATTCCCACCACAGCCAAGCGGAGTTCGCGATCGCTGACAAAATGATGTCCGTAGCTCACGCCTGTATTGGGGGGGATAGTTTTTACCTGCGTAATTCGCGCTTTGACTTGCAGCACGGGTTTCAACTGGACAGAACTGCTAAGATGGTCTGCTGGGTAGAGTCCATACATTGCTAACCCCACACGTACTAAATCGTAATGTAGATCGGGGCTAGTCAAAGTAGCAGCTGAGTTGGCTAAATGCAGCAATGGAAGAGAGACACCAGCCGCTTGAACCTGCGCGATCGCAGTTTCAAATCGCTGCTGTTGTTGCTGCATTATCCTGCGATCTGGGTTTTCTGCCGTCGCCAAGTGAGAGTAAATACTAGCAATTTGTAAGTGAGGTAAAGAATGTACTAGCTGTACGAATTCTGTTGCTTGTTCCCACAGGGGTCCAAGGCGAGACATCCCCGTATCGAGTTTGACATGAACTGGTAAATTACCACCCGTAGTCGCAGCCAAAGTTTCAGAGAAGACCAAAGCTTGTTTGGGGTCGCACAGCGTCGGTTGAAGTTGCCAGTGGGCGATCGCCTTTAGCTGTTCTGGCGTATGCGTTGCACCTAAAATCAAAATCGGCGCGTCAATTCCTGCTTGGCGCAGTTCAATTCCTTCCGGTATAGTTGCCACTCCCAACCAATTTGCTCCAGCATTCAAAGCTGTACGTGCCACCGTCACCGCTCCATGACCGTAAGCATCTGCCTTCACAACTGCCATTAACGCTGTTTTAGCCGCTAGCAAGCCCTTGAGTTGCCGCACGTTATGGGCTAGAGCACCTAAATTGATTTCCACCCAGGCTCTTTGACGCAATCCACCCACGACATCATTACTAAAAATCGTCTTCTCACTCTGCTCGTGACTCAGCATCCCCACTCCTCTAATCAGTTATCAGTTATCAGCTATCAGTGACCAGTGACCAGTTATCGCATGTCACACCCCACACCCCCC
>NZ_JBOFLP010000300.1:0-8700 GCF_051657925.1 Chroococcidiopsis sp. | reverse complement strand
GACATCATTGCCTCAAACGTCTCCGGTCGCACCCCACATAAACGCTTAAATTCTGATGGTTTTAGGTGTTTGACAGTATTGTAGCTCATAGTTTTAATCTACTTATCTCACCTTTCCCTACCCTTTTGCAAGAGGTCTATTCTTTCTGCTGGCGTAATTCTAACTCACTCGTTCGTGGTAGCCGCTACAACTCAGCCACAACAAG
The DNA here is from genome assembly GCF_051657925.1 of Chroococcidiopsis sp. Lineage (NCBI taxonomy): Bacteria > Bacillati > Cyanobacteriota > Cyanophyceae > Chroococcidiopsidales > Chroococcidiopsidaceae > Chroococcidiopsis > Chroococcidiopsis sp. The sequence goes on along the minus strand of NZ_JBOFLP010000300.1, from coordinate 8,495 downwards.
TCAGTTCTGTGACAAGCGATCGCATTGCCCTTGATGAAAGAGTAAAAAATGAAAACAACTTTTTTGCCTCTCTGCCTGTTTTTACAAAACAAGAGAGTCGAGCGAAAAACCGTCGAAAAGCTTTCGATAGGCTCATTGAGTCGGTGAGTGCAGTTAGGATAATCGAGCTAAATTTTACTTGGGATACTAATTCGCCGCTGTTTCCGACAAATACCCCTTACTCAATTAGTCTATTAGCGAGACACACTCAGACTTTTGGTACGGTTTCGGGTGGAATTGGCTTTGCCACAGATAAGATGGATTTTAGCGGACAACATGGCGCACCCACTATCGATGCGATCGGTCATATCTCAAATAATCTCAAGTTATTTGGGGACATAGATGCTGCAACTAGCGAAAGCGATCTGGGACTGACAAAGCTAGGAGTCGAAGCCTACCCGAAAGAGCAGTTTGTCAACCGAGCAGTTTTACTGGATGTTGCCCGTTTCAAAGGAGTGGAGACACTTGCAGCGGGACAGGAGATTACTGTTGCAGATCTAGAAGCAACGACGCGAGCGGAAGGAGTTGAAATTCAATCGGGTGACTCAGTATTGATTAGGACTGGCTATGGGAAGTTTTTTAACACCGATCCGACAAAGTTTTCAGAACCTCTTCCAGGTCCAGGCGAAGCAGCGGCTCGTTGGCTGGCGAAGAAGAAAGTTTTTTTGGTAGGGGACGATCAGTTAGTCTTTGAGGTGCTTCCCGCCACAGGAACGGTCTTTCCAGTGCATCGCACGCTCATTGCAGATAACGGAATCTACATTGTAGAAAATTTAAATCTAGAAGAGTTATCACAAGCATTGGCTCAAGAGGGCGTTTACGAGTTTCCTTTAGTACTGAATCCACCTAGAATCAGAGGTGCGACAGGAGCTGCGGTTAATTCGTTTGCAATACTACCGGGTTAAGCAGTTCATATTGACAATCTGCTGATTCCAACAATAAGGGGCATTGCACCGCTACTGTAAAGCGGACACAACACCCCTTATACTGCCTATGTTTAAATTTTTCCTGTCTTCTGTCTCCTAGCTTCTACAAAATTAGAAGGTTTCTGTACCCCAGCCAGGAGCTTTTTTGGCTGCTGTCAAAATAAAAGCTGCTAGATTTTCCACTTGTGCTTGTGTCAACCAGCTTTCAGGGACTTCGCGACACCAGTAAGTTTCCTCGCTGCCGTCGTAAGTCATTGGTTTACGCATATAAGCAACTAAACCGTTAATATTGTCCCGCGATGGCATAGCTCCTTTCAGCTTTTCTAAAGAGAGTGAAACTTCTGGAAAAGATATGGTACTGCCACCGACATGACAAGTCTGGCAGCTTTGTGAAAAAGACTGCTTCCCTTGGGATATTTCTTCTGGTGAAAACGAACGAGTCTCGCGATCGCTCACTTCCAAATCGATTGGCTCAGTGACATGTAAATACCGAGCCACGTAGGAGTCAATCGCAGCTTGAGCAGGAGTACTTGGCAGCAGTAGCACTCCCAGGCAAACTATGAGAGAAAAAAACAGACAGCCAAACAATCTATTGGTCATTGGTCATTCGTCATTGGTCATTGGTCATCAGTCGTTGGTAAAAAACTAAGGACTAATGACTTAATAATAGATTTTGCCGCCTCCCCACTTGTCACCCAAAATCTTCGGTTGAAGCAGAACATGTCCGGCGATCGCTGTTAAGTCCTCATCCCGTAAATTTCTCATCGCTGGATAAATATCCGCACTCTTGACACTGGGATGTATTTCGGCAATTTCCTCCTCTCCGTCATAGGTAGTAGGATTTTTCATATAATCCACCAACCCTTCAATGTTGTTGCGGGATGGAGAAGCTCCGGCTAGACTTTCCGGGTCTAGCCCGACGTTTTGGTTAGTCTTGGTTACACCACCAACGTGACACTGAGCGCAGGCGTCGTTAAATAGGCGTTTGCCTTCCTGCACCTGTTTGAGGCTCAGTACCGTAGTGTCGCCTTTGTCATTCAGTGGCACTGTACGGATAGCTTCGCTCATCTCAACTGCGGCGGCGCTGCCAACAACTAGCCCAAATGCTAACATCACAGTCGCCATTACTAGCCCGATTAATCTTTTGAACATGGTTCTCCTAAAATTTGAACGCTCAACACAGCACTTGTTACAGTTTGCTCAATCTCTATTTCGATTTCACTGACGATCGCTAGCCTCAGAGCTTTGCCTTTGAGACAAAATTTGACTGATAACTGCCTTAGCATCTTCCAAAGCTAGACGGGTCTGAGGATTTTGATAAGCTATTCCCAAGCGATCGCACAAAACCATGACCTCCACTGCGGGAAGGTTATAGTCCGCTGCGATTTCTGCAATGGACAAATCGGCAAAACCCATAATGAACGATTGTTTAGAAACAATTAGAGATTGAGACAGACGCTCTAATTATGTATGAATACCATGTCACTGCACAATTTGTTTCCTAAACCTTGAAGAGATAAGAGGAGCAAGGAGCGAGGAGTGAGGAGCGAGGGACGAAGGAAAGGGCTAGTTTATGAATTTTATGTAAAAAATTTTAAACTTACTGGGTTGCAGTATACACTCATGCCACATTCAGGATGGCAACGATTGGTATTGAAGAGATAGAGAGGAGCGATTTCCCCTGCCCTCACTCCTCGCTACTCGCTCCTATTTCAGCTAGAAATACTCGAACTCAGAGCTATGCCTTCTATATGTACCAGATTTGGAGCAGTAGTAAGTGGTTGATGTAGGGCGATCAACTGAGCCAAAGTTTTCTTAAGTTGGGTACGAGGAACGATCGCATCGACGAAACCGTGTTCTATTACGTCTTCAGCCGTTTGGAAATTATCTGGGAGTTTTTGACGCAGGGTTTGCTCGATCACCCGTCGTCCGGCAAAACCGATTGTTGCTTTTGGTTCTGCCAAGATGATGTCGCCTAACATGGCAAAACTCGCTGTGACACCGCCAGTTGTTGGATTGGTTAACACTGGAATATATAACAATTGGTCAGCGCGATGGCGTTCTAAGGCGGCGGAAATTTTTGCCATTTGCATCAAGCTGAGCATTGCCTCTTGCATTCTCGCACCACCAGAGGCACAGACAATTACTACAGGATATCGCTTCTGGGTTGCTTGTTCGATCAAACGGGTGAGTTTTTCACCTACCACCGAACCCATACTACCGCCGAGAAAGCGAAAATCCATTACGCCAAGGGCTGCTGGTAAACCGTCAATTTGACCGAAACCTGTTTGCACGGCATCATTTAAACCAGTTTTTTCTTGATATTCCCGCAAGCGATCGCTATAGGCTTTGCGATCGCGAAATTGTAGTGGATCGGCGGGACGCAAATTCTCATCAATCGGTTTCCAGGTATTGGCATCGATCAACTGGCGGATACGTTCGTTGCTATCTACCCGCATATGATGCCCGCATTCCAAACAAACCATTTGATTTGCCATCAAATCCTTGTTGTAAGCCAGAACCCCGCATTCAGGGCATTTATTCCACAATCCATCAGCAATATCACGCTCGTGGCGTTCTTGACTAATAGAACCAGATTTGCGGCGATTGGCAAACCAGTCAAGTAAAGACATTAAACCGCGAGATTCGTCGTTAGTAGCCATGTTTATCTCGATCTTCTACCAGTTATGAAATTTGTAAACAGCGTTTATGCCCTACACTTCTAGTTTCTGTAACTTCGCTACCTTATTTTGGGTACTTTAGTTACTCTCGTGTTATTAAACTTAAACTTAGATATTCTGACATTTTTTAGTGCTAATTTACTCCTCTTCGCTCGGACTCAATAGCAGTAAGGCAGTCCACCGATCCTTTGCATAGACTTGCAAAGCGGCAGGACTGCCTGCACCAAAATAGCTTGTACTACCCAAATCTAATATCCGCGTCGGGATGCCATGCGCCTCTAGGATTTGTTGCATTAGCTCCGCTTCCCAACGCCAGCTCGTAGTTCTTAGCGTCATCCAGTTCACAAGATTATGTTACCAGAATCAGGAGCGAGGAGTGAGGAGTGAGGAGTGAGGAGTGAGTGGTGCGTGGCGTGGGAAGTGTGGGGAGTGTGGGGAGTGTGGGAGCTGAGGGAGAGTCGCGGAGAAAGAAATTTAATATCTCCACACCCCACACCCCATTCTTCACTGGTCACTGGTTACTGATAACTGTTCCCTGCTCCCTGCTCCCTACTCCCTACATAGTCGGAAACATCAACCGCAAGTAAGTCGAAAGAATGGCTTCACCAGCAAACACGGTGATGACTGCGCCGAGGGCGAGAAAGGGACCGAAAGGCATTGGTTGGCGGCGATGGAGTATACCAAGGGCGATCGCACCTCCACCGACAAATGCACCCAAAGCACAAGCCAGAAAACCCGATAAGAGTAAATATTTCCAGCCCAACCAAGCACCCATCATGGCGGCTAATTTCGCATCTCCTCCACCCATTGCGGTTTGTCCGAGACAGATGGAACTCACGATGATAATGGCATCAAATAACCAAATTCCTAATACAGCTCCAATCGCACCAACCATGAGTTGATGAATTGCTCCTGCCCAAGTGCCTTGAATTAAATAACCCATAGCTAGTTGAAATACCAAACCCAGAACTAATCCCGATTGTGTGAGGGGGTTGGGCAATGTCATTGTATCTAGATCGATCAGCGATAGTGCCAGCAACCAACTTGCAAAAGCCCAATAACCGAGGGTTTGAGCTGAAATATCAAACGTCCAAAAAATTGATAAAAATAGCAGTCCCGTGACTGCTTCAATAATTGGATAGCGAATGGAAATTGGATTTTTACAGTACTTACAGCGCCCTTGCAGTAACAACCACCCTAGCACTGGTAAATTTTCTTTTCCTAGCCGATGCAAGCAATGAGGGCAGCGAGAAGGCGGGTAGAGAACGGATAACCCTGCTGGTACGCGATAAACTACAACATTGATGAAGCTACCAATAGACGCTCCAAGAGCAAAAACTATAACTGCAACTGGTATGGCAAGGAGAGTGTCCATTTATGAGGGGTAAAAAATCGGGGGTAAGGGGTAAGAGTGCAGTAAGTTCTGACTTACGACTTACGACTTACGACTTACGACTTAACTTATGGGTTTTCTGCTTCGATTTGGGTGATGGGGATGAAGCGTTCTTGGGGTAACAGGATCGGTTGAGTGGAAAAGAGCACCTTACCCTGATAAGTTAATTGATTGACAACAACTCCTGATGGGCGCTTGGCATTTGAGGCGTGGGTTTCGCAGTAGTCGCGGTAAATTTGACGAGCTACTTTCAAGATTGTAGGGTCGATCAACACAGGGTAATTTAGGGGATGAGAGGGGTCTTCAGTTCTCCGCGATCCAGCATATACCACAAAATTGCTCCATCTCTATCTAAAATTATTCTTAAGTTATAGCTGGTGCATCTAGGTTTGTCACCCTTTTTAGTTGTCAGTTGTCAGTTATCAATGAAGAATCACTACCAATGACTAATGACTAATGACCAATGACAAATAACCAATTACCTGTCACCCTTTGGTTAATTCCTCAATCAGTGCTTTACCCATTGCCCGACAGCCTAGTAAATTCATACCAGGGGACATGATATCGCCCGTGCGATCGCCTCTGTCTAAAACTCTTAATACTGCTTGCTCGATGCGATCGGCTGCTTCTGGTTGGTTTAAGCCGTAGCGTAACATCATAGCAGCACTGAGAACTTGTGCTAGAGGATTTGCTTTGTCTTGTCCGGCAATGTCGGGGGCGGAACCGTGGACGGGTTCGTAAACTCCTGCACCACTAGCACCTAGACTAGCGGAGGGTAACATCCCGATACTACCTGTCAGCATAGCTGCTTCGTCTGAGAGAATATCACCGAAAAGGTTGCCTGTAACTATTGTGTCGAATTGTTTCGGGTTACGGACTAGCTGCATGGCGGCGTTATCAACATACATGTGGGTGAGTTCGACATCGGGATATTCTGAGGCAAGGGCGGTGATGCGATCGCGCCACAGTTGAGAGACTTCCAACACGTTCGCCTTATCCACAGAACAGAGTTTGTTCCTGCGTTTTTGAGCTGTTTCAAATGCGACTCGTCCGATGCGATCGATTTCTGACTCAGCGTAAGCCATCGTATTGACTCCCCGCTTTTCTCCCGTTTCAGTAGCAAAAATACCTTTGGGTTGTCCGAAGTATATGCCCCCTGTCAGTTCTCGCACCACCATAATATCTACCCCTTCTACGACTTCTCGCTTCAAGCTAGAAGCATCAATCAGTTGTGGCAGAATCTTGGCGGGGCGCAAATTGGCAAATAGACCTAAACCCGCCCGCAGTCCTAATAGCCCTGTTTCTGGGCGCTGATGGCGCGGTAGATTGTCCCATTTATAACCGCCGATCGCGGCTAATAGTACCGCATCGCTGTTACGACAAATCTCCAATGTTTTCTCTGGTAGGGGTTCGCCTGTAGCATCAATAGCTGCACCACCAATTAAGGCTTCCTGAAATGCAAAGCCGATGTTTAGTTGTTCTCCTACCAGTTTCAGCACCTCTACCGCTACTTGGATGATTTCGGGACCAATGCCATCTCCAGGTAAAAGCGCGATTCGGTATTGCTGCTGTGACATATTGGATGATTTGGATAAAGACTTATAGGGTTAACTATAGTAGCAGGGAAGTGTCTGCAAAAGATGTTGAAAAAGTTGGTAAAATATCGAGTCTCGCCGCATGAAAATAGCAACCTCACAACCAACAACTGTCTTCACGTAGCTTGCTTCCCCGTAGGCGGAACGCCTTGCCGAAGGCTTGGGGTAATGTAGCGCAGCGTTGACTGTCAACTACACTCGGCATTTAACCCTACTGACAAAATAGATCCAAGCAAGCTAAGCTATCCGATAATGAAGTTGCGTTCATGGCGCTGACTCACCCTTGTCTCCCAAACTTAGCACCCATGCTCAACGAACTGGCAATTCGCACTTGTGGGCTGACGAAACAATTTGACCGCCACATTGCGGTGAACGATGTCGATTTACAAGTTCAGGCTGGGGAAGTCTACGGCTTAATTGGACCGAACGGTGCAGGTAAAACAACGCTAATTCGGATGTTAGCAGCAGCCGAGGAACCAACTAAGGGAGAAATATACATCAATGGCGATCGCTTAGTGGGCGATCGCGATAATTCTATCCTCAAGCAACGCCTGGGGTATTTACCCGACGACTTTCCCCTCTACGACGATCTCACCGTTTGGGACTACCTAGACTATTTTGCGCGGCTGTACAAGTTGAAAGAACCGCGCCGCAGTCAACGCTTGCGAGAAGTCTTAGAACTCGTCCAATTGAGTCAAAAACGCCGCAGTTTAATTGCTACCCTGTCGCGGGGGATGAAGCAACGCCTGAGTTTGGCAAGAACAATCATCCACGAACCGATTGTATTACTATTAGACGAACCCGTTTCGGGACTTGACCCGATCGCCCGAAGGCAATTTCGGGAAATTATTAGGGTATTGCAAGAAGCGGGAATGACGATTTTGATTTCATCCCATGTTTTAAGCGACTTAGCAGAGTTATGCACTTCCGTGGGCATTATGGAGTTGGGCTTTTTGGTCGAAAGTACAACCTTGAGTCAGTTATATCAGCGACTCGCCCGCCAGCAAATTTTCTTAACAACCTTGGGAGAAATCGAAAGATTAACAGCAGAATTGAATAATCACGTCCTTGTAGCGGGATGGGAGGTGTTACCAGGAGGACAGCGGGTGCAGATAGATTTTACTGGAAATCAGGAAGACTGTGCGGATTTATTGCGATCGCTGGTTGCCGCTGGCGTTCCTTTATCTGAATTTCATTGTACTCAGGAAGACTTGGAAACAATTTTCCTCAAACTAGGACACCAGCAAGCGTCTTAACTAGGGAGTAGGGAGTAGGGAGTAGGGAGTAGGGTAAGAGAGCTGGGAGAGCAACTCCCAATTCACAATGAACCCACCACTCACCACTCACTACTCACCACTTTCCACTACTCATTAATTCGGAGATTTATTCTTATGAGATTAAGTTGGATAGACAAATTGGGGGATAAAAACCCTCAGTTGTTGCGGGAGATTAAAGGGAGATTTAAACCGCGCAATTTAGTTATTTCGACAGTTATTTCTTTACTGGGACAATTTTTCTTATTTCGCATATTTCAAGCAAAATTACCATCGGCTAGTCAAGGTTGGTCAATGCCAACTCGTCATCCTTTATGTACTGGCGAGCAGTGGGAATATTCTATACCTGAATGTCTCACAGATGCGGCGGGAAATCTTTTGATTAATTGGCAGATGTGGTGGTGGGATGTATTTTACACTGTCAGTAAGTTTGGTGTTTTTGCCCTCATTTTAGCAGGGACTTACATGCTGATTAGTGACTTAGCTAATGAAGAACGTCGAGACACACTCAATTTTATTCGCCTCAGCCCTCAATCAGCTAAAAGTATTTTAATTGGTAAACTATTGGGTGTACCAAGTTTGCTGTA
>NZ_JBOFLP010000299.1:0-27514 GCF_051657925.1 Chroococcidiopsis sp. | reverse complement strand
CATTAAGTACCTCGGCTGCTACCAATAACTGCTCTAATTCTTGCAGAAATTGTTTGGTTACGCACTCCTGTCGCGCTGCTGATGGTTGAACGATAACCACCAGTAACCATCCAGGAGAAATATGGGGCAATAGACAGCGAAAGGCAACCCGCAGTTGTCGCTTAATCCGATTGCGAACGACTGCTTTTTTACTCACTTTTGTGCTGATGGAAATACCGATCCGTGTAGGCGCAACTACTTTATGCGTAGCTGTGGCTAGCTTGCCGTCTGCGACTGAGGTTGTGGCATTTTGCATTCGCAAAGCCCTCAAAGTCATGCGATCGCTGTTGCGCCGTATTCCAGTTCGAAATACGGCGCGAAAGTCTTCTCTACTTGAGAGCCGATTTACTTTTGACAAACCCAAATGACCAGTTATCAGTTATCAGTTATTAGTGTAGAGACATTACATGTAACGTCTGTACAAAGCGATCGGCTACCTCTGTTGGGTACTTTAAACGGTTAGACGGTGACGACCTTTTCTTCTGCGCGCTCTAATCACGTTTTGTCCGTCGGGGGTACGCATCCGAGCGCGAAACCCAGATGTTCTCTTTCTTTTGCGGTTAGTACCTTCCAGCGTGCGTTTCATAAATCTGCTCTCTCAGTTATTCGGAATTTTTAGCTAAAAAAGTCACAATCTGCAATTTTAGCATGAAAGTTTCTTAACTAAGTGAGTGGTAGTTGGTAGTTGGTAGTTGGTAGTTGGTAGTTGGTTCTCCCCTGCACCTGAAGCTCCTCTGCTCCCTAATCAACTGATAGTAACGATCCACGTTCCCAAGTAGCGCAGTAGCGGTACGTCTCCAGGTGTTTGAATCTGACAGTTAAAGTAGAAAGTACCACCAGAGCTAGGGTTTTTCACGTTCGAGAAGACCAATTCCACTCTGCTACCAGCTGGAACGGGTTCTTTAGGATAAATATCGACTTTATGATTTTCCTTGTCCCAAACAACTTCTTGCAACGGCACTTTATCACCCTTAATCCGCACCTCAATCCGATCGGTGTCAAATTTACCTTTAAAATAGTCTGGGTAGGAAATAGAAAACTGCGATACTGCCAAATTCAGCTTTTTCTGTGGAATTCTCAACCGATAGCGATCCCAGCCGCTAGTTTGTCCGCCAAAGTCTAATTTGTAGGGGAGTTGATTCTCGCGCTTTACGCCGCTCCAGAGAGTAAATCCTGATGTACCCTGAGCGGATGATACAAGGGGCAACCCAGTTAGTAATAAGCCAGAAACGGCGATCGAGGCAAGTAGGCGACGCATAAAAGCTCCTTCGGACAACAATTGTAATGAGCCGCACTCCTCACAACAAGAATAGTGCGTTACTAAGTCTAATTTACTAGAACTCGCTCGATCTCTACAGACGCTGTGTGTTAGTTATTAGTTGCAGTTGTCAGGGAGCAGGGAGCAGGGAGTCGGGAGTCGGGGGGAAGAGAGCTGAGGGAGCGCAAGGTTGCTGAGGAAGCAGAGGAGTAGAGGAGAAATTACTAGCCACTAGTGACTAGTCACTGCTCGCTCAATTACGAATTACAAATTACAAATTACGAAATATAAACTTTTTGTTATAAAAATTGAGTTGTTGAGCCACACAATTGATAGTTGTCTACGCTACAGTCATCAAGATACCTTTTGAGCAAGTTTTATTTAATAGTTTTATCTTAAGTTCTAGACAAAACCCGAACAAAACGCAGAATAAATCGGGTGCTATTACAATTGCTTGATATGTTAAGAAAAAAGATGACAGCAGGCTTGTCAGCAGAGGTAGTCATTCATTTTCATCTGGCAATTCATAAAAGAAGTTAAAGAGGTAGATCTCAGCTTTGAAGCGCAACATAAGATCGAAAAAATATGACGATCGATCGCAAGATCTGCAATTTTTGCATTGCTATGATGCTGAAAATAGATTGCAATTGGTAAAAGAGGAGTAGGGAGATTAAGTATTACTCGATCGCGAGAAAAATGCTAACAAAGCGCAAAGATTTGCGATCGCGCACGCGAAAGAATTTAGCTGTTGTGTTAACGGAGAAGTCATGAAAATAGCGGTGGCAAAAGAAATCGAAGTTGGAGAGCGTCGGGTCGCTCTAGTACCAGATGTCGTTGCCCGATTGGTAAAACAAGGTGTAGAGGTGTGGGTAGAAGCGGGAGCTGGCGATCGCGCTTTCTTCTCGGATGCAGCCTACGAAGCCGCAGGAGCCAAAATCGTTAGCGATCCGGGATATCTGTGGTGGGAAGCAGACGTGCTGCTGAAAGTAGGAGTCCCTCAAGAACGCGAAGATGGACGCTCGGAAGTGGAAATGTTGCGGGAAGGAGCTGTCCTCATCAGTTTTCTCAATCCCTTGGGAGAACCTGCGATCGCCAAGCGGCTAGCAGAACGGCGAATTTCAGCCTTTAGTATGGAGATGATCCCCCGCACAACTAGAGCGCAGAGCATGGATGCTTTGTCTTCTCAAGCCTCGATCGCGGGTTATAAAGCAGTGCTAATTGGAGCGGCAGCTTTACCCAAGTACTTTCCCATGTTAACAACAGCGGCGGGGACAATCGCCCCAGCTAAAGTATTCATAATTGGTGCGGGAGTAGCAGGATTACAGGCGATCGCCACTGCAAGACGACTGGGAGCAGTTGTAGAAGCTTTTGATATTCGTCCGGCGGTGAAAGAAGAAGTCCAAAGCTTGGGAGCCAAGTTTGTTGAAGTGCAGATAGAAGAAGAAACTGTAGCTGCTGGCGGCTATGCAAAGGAAGTTTCGGAAACAGCAAAACAGCGCACCCAAGAAGCGATCGCGGAACACGTCAAGCTATCAGACGTAGTTATTACCACCGCACAAGTCCCTGGTAGAAAAGCACCGATCCTCGTGACAGAAGAAATGGTAGCGCAGATGAAGCCAGGTTCGGTAGTTGTCGATTTAGCCGCAGAACAAGGTGGTAACTGTGCTTGCACGGAGCCAGGAAAAGACGTACAGCGCAACGGTGTCACCATCATCGGCACGATCGATCTTCCCTCATCCGTACCCATCCACGCCAGCCAGTTGTATGCCAAAAACCTGCTGTCACTGGTGCAGTTGATGATTAACAAGGAAGATAAAAGCCTTCAGCTCAACTTTGAAGACGACATCATCGATGCAGCCTGTATTACCCACGCTGGAGAAATTCGCAACTCACGGGTAAAGGAAGCCTTGGCAACTCTAGTGGGAATTGGTAATGGGTAAGGCAAAAGTCAAAAATCAGGAGTCAGAAGTCGTAGGGGCGGGTTTTGACTAAAAATTTCTAGCCAAAGCTGGCAATCTACTTGCGCGCACCCGCCGTACAGAAGTCAGAAGTATTTCACACACCAATGACCAATGACTCTTGACCAATGACCAAAAGGAGGTTTAATTCATGACAGAAACATTAATAGCAGCTTTATTCGTGTTTGTTTTGGCATCATTTGCAGGATTTGAGGTGATTAATAAAGTCCCGCCGACACTGCACACGCCTTTGATGTCTGGTTCTAACGCAATTTCAGGGATTGCGGTTATCGGTGCTTTGCTGGTTTCTGGTCCCAAGGAATCAAATTTATCAGTAATTTTGGGCTTGATTGCCGTGATTCTAGCCACGATTAACGTCGTCGGTGGTTTTTTAGTCACCGATCGCATGTTGCAAATGTTTAAGAAAAAAGAGGTGAAAGCGTGAGCGATTTTCTACCAACTGGAATTCAGCTGACTTATTTAGTCGCTGCCTCTTTATTTATTATCGGTTTGAAAAAACTGAGTTCGCCTGCAACAGCGCGTAACGGTAATCTGTTGGCGGCAATCGGGATGTTGCTGGCGATCGTGGCAACGCTGCTCGATCGGCAGGTGTTGAACTATCAAATGATTATAGTGGCTTTGGCGATCGGTTCGGCATTAGGTGCGATCGCGGCTTACAAAGTCCAAATGACTGAAATGCCTCAAATGGTAGGCTTGCTCAACGGTTTAGGTGGTGCTGCTTCTGCTTTAGTGGCAGTTGCCGAGTTTTGGCGACTGTTGGGAACCGCCGAACCAGTGCCGCTCGATGCCAATATCTCCATGCTGCTAGATGTCTTTATCGGTGGCATCACCTTCACGGGTAGTATGCTGGCTTTTGCCAAGCTACAAGGACTTATTAGTGGTTCCCCGATTACATTTCCCTTACAGCAACCAATCAACGCTCTGCTGCTAATTAGTTACATCGTAGGTAGCGGCTTTTTGTTAGTCGAGCCGACTAATTTACCCGTATTTTTGGGATTAGTCGCTGTTTCCCTGGTTCTAGGGGTTATGTTCGTCGTCCCCATCGGTGGTGGCGATATGCCTGTGGTGATTTCGCTGTTGAACTCCTTTTCTGGTTTAGCAGCAGGTGCGGCTGGTTTCGTAGTCATGAATAACGTGCTGATCATCTCTGGTGCTTTGGTAGGCGCTTCGGGATTGATCCTGACGGAGATCATGTGTAAAGCGATGAACCGCTCCCTGATTAGCGTTTTATTCGGTGCTTTTGGTGGCGGTGGCTCGGCTAGTGGTGCTGGTGGTGCAGCCGCAGGCGATCAAACTACCCGTTCTGTAGATGCTGAAGAAGCCGCAATGATGTTGGGTTATGCTCGTTCTGTGGTCATCGTTCCTGGTTACGGGATGGCAGTAGCTCAAGCACAGCACACCGTTCGGGAGCTTGCCGATCAACTAGACAGATTGGGTGTAGAAGTCAAATATGCCATTCATCCAGTAGCGGGACGGATGCCGGGACACATGAACGTGTTATTGGCAGAAGCAAACGTGCCTTACACCCAGTTGTACGACATGGATGATATCAACCCCCAGTTCGATCAAACTGATGTGGCTTTGGTAATTGGTGCAAACGATGTTGTCAATCCTGCCGCACGGCACGATACCGCGAGTCCGATTTATGGAATGCCGATTTTAGAAGTAGACAGGGCAAAGCATACAATCGTGATCAAGCGAGGCATGAGTACGGGTTTTGCAGGGGTAGACAACGAGTTATTCTACAAAGACAAAACCATGATGTTTTTTGGTAGTGCTAAAGATGCCGTAGCGAAGTTAGTATCGGAAGTGAAGCATCTGTAGGAATTTGAAATTTTGGTTCTTGCGCAGCCGAAGGCAAATTTCACAATAATTGGTTTCATGTAGGGGCGCACAGGTGTGCGCCCCTAAATATTGCGCCCCTACATGTTGTGTTTGGATAAATTCATGGGGAATGGATCTAATCTTCGTCAGCGAGTTTTAGTCTGTCAAAACCGTACTTGTCGCAAGCAAGGTGCGCGTAAGGTACTAGCAGCATTTCAAGCACAGTTAGTTCCTGGGGTGGAAGTTGTGAGTAGTGCTTGCTTGGGACAATGCGGTATGGGACCGATGGTATTAGTTTTGCCAGAAGAGGTTTGGTATTGCGGGGTACGTGCTGATGAAGTTTTGGCGATCGCCCAACGCCACCTTAGAGAGGGGAAACCCGTCACTACTATGCTGTACAAGAAGTTTCATCATTAGAAGTTAATACCATCAGAAGTTAATACCATGCATCAACTCCCCAATCGCAAACCCGTCAGTGTTTGGAATTATAAGCCTTGGTGGTGCCAGCCTTGGTCAATTTTCCTTACAGGTGTAACGCTAATTAGCGGTAGTTGGTTGTTACTGAAAACTTGGTGGCTGACGATTCTCGTTGCCATACCCGTACTCACCTGGATGACTTTTTTTCTCTTCATTTACCCTCGATTAGTCATACAAAATGGTATTTTGGACGCATTGCCACCTAACGATGAATAGACTGCGATCGCGGTGGCAAGCGATCGAACAAGAACACTCGCACTGCACCAAGTTAGCATGGGAGCAATCTTGCCATCCCTGGCAAATGGTATCTGGCAAATGGTATATGGAACAAACGCATCTGGATTGGTTAATCGAGCTGATCGAGCGAGAATTACTGCCTGGATTACAGATTGACAGCATCGAACCCCACAATCCTGTAGTCGTCAGTAAAGTTTCTTCCCCTTGGCAATTATTGGGAGTGGGGAATTATGCCGCAGTATTCTATCACCCCAGCCAGCCAGATCGAGTCGTGAAAGTTTATGCGCCCCATCGTCCAGGTTGGACGGAGGAAGTAGAAGTTTACCACCGTTTGGGTTCCCATCCTGCTTTCTCGGAATGTTTATACGCTGAGGAAGGCTGGTTAATTCTGAAGCGGTTGTATGGCATGACTCTTTACGACTGTATGCACCAAGGAATACCAATTCCAAAACAAGTCATTAGAGACATTGACGCAGCTTTAGATTACGCCCGCAAGCGCGAACTGCATCCTCACGATGTCCACGGTCGGAATATTATGATGTGGGAAGGTAGGGGGTTTGTGGTAGATGTTTCTGATTTCTTGCATGAAGAAGCTTGCTCGGCATGGCAAGATTTGAAGAAAGCTTACTACTGGTTGTATCTACCGATTCTTTGCCCGCTACGGCTGCGAATGCCTTACTTTGTTTTAAATATTGTGCGCAAGTTCTACCGTTTTTATCGACGCTTGTAATTGGTCATTTGTCATTGGTCATTTGTCATACACCACGCACCACTTACCGCTCACTATCGTTAGTCATATAGTTCTAAACTATGTCAAATCCCCTCCGTCGCTTAAAATTTTTACCGTGGCGATCGCTATTCCTACTTTCTAGTCTTGTAACTCTAATAGTTGTTGTTATAGATTTCTTATTTCTCGTCGGCTATGACTTATCGCCAGCGCTGGCACGAGTCATCAACTTAATGTACAGTGGCAGCTTGGGTGTGTTAGTACAATTTGCTGGTGTTGTCGGGGTTGGAGTCTTAGCAGTTTACCTATTGGAAAAGTTTTTCGCCAATATTACCGCGAATGCTTCTGTGTTGTGGGCTTTGGTGTTTTGTTTGACCCTGTGCCTGGTAGTAAGGTCGTTCCTACTCGTTCCAGCAAGACTAGTCAATATATACAATAATGAAACGCAATTGATCGCCATTGTCATTGGAGTATTTTGGAAAGGTCGTCCTTATTGGCGATAGAAATTCGCGACTGTAGGAGGGAAAGCAGTGAAGGTAGGATTTCTCGGGACTGGGTTGATGGGATTGCCGATGGCACAAAGGTTGTTAGCTACCAACATAGAGCTAGTTGCCTACAATCGTACCCCAGAAAAATTAGCTCCGCTCAAATCGGCTGGCGTGGCGATCGCAACTCGTCCAGATGAGGTTTTAGCTGCCTGCGAGTGTATTATTTTGATGTTGACCGATGCTAATGCTATTCGAGATGTCCTATTTTCTCCAGCCTCCCAACAACACCTATCGGGACGCACCATCATCCAAATGGGAACTATTACTCCCACCGATAGCAAAGAAATTCAGCAAGAAGTCACTGCTGCTGGAGGCGATTACCTTGAAGCACCCGTACTAGGAAGTATTCCCGAAGCAAAAGCTGGAAAATTGATTTTGATGGTAGGGAGTTCGCCAGCACAATTTCAGCAATGGTTGAGTTTGCTACAAAACTTCGGTTCCGAACCGTTGCATATCGGTGATGTCGGGAGTGCGGCGGCTGTGAAACTAGCACTCAATCAACTCATAGCTTCTCTCACTAGTGCCTTTGCCTTAAGCTTAAGTTTAATCGAGCGTCAGGGAATAGACGTAGAGGTTTTCATGCAGATTCTCCGTCAAAGCGCCCTTTACGCTCCCACATTTGATAAAAAACTACAAAGAATGCTCGATCGCAATTACGACAATCCCAATTTTCCCACCAAGCATTTACTCAAAGATACCAATTTATTTATTTTCGAAGCGCGATCGCTAGGACTCAGTATCAATCATTTAGAAGGAGTCCGGCAAATTCTAGAAACTGCCATCGAGAGAGGCTTAGCTGATACAGATTATTCTGCTTTATATGAGGCGATCGCTCCATCAGATAATGCTTGATGAATTGAAACTTCAACTGTGAATTGCGAATAGCGGATTGAAAGCTGACACATCCACGTCATATTTGTCAGTCATACTAGACCCTAATGCGATCGCCAAATATCCGCCAGTACCTAACGCTTGCTGGAGGCTAGAAAAATGCTGAGAATGAAAATGATGCGGATGATAGTCACGGCTTGTTGTGTAGCAATCTTCATGGCTACTTGGACAAGCGCGGCAATAGCACATCACGGATGGAGCGAATATGATAACAGCAAAACGCTCAACCTGTCAGGAAAAATTCAAGCAATAGGCTACGATAACCCACATGTTGTTTTACAACTTCAAACCAAAGAGCAGGTATGGGAAGCCGTCCTTGCTCCACCCTCGCGACTGCAAAACCGAGGATTACCACCGAAACAATTGCAAGTTGGGGAAACGGTTAATGTCGTAGGCTATCCTCACCGTAGCGAGAAAAATGAGATGCGAGCAGAGAAAATTATAGTCGATGAAAAAACTATACCACTGCGCTAAACAGTATGCTTGAGCATCAAAGCTGGTTGACTTGGCTCCAAGAGAGTGCCTTGTCTGTGGCAATGCGACAGTGGGCGTGGCTCTATCCAATTGTCGAAACTTGCCACATTATCAGTTTTGCCATTCTAGTTGGAGCGATCGCCATGTTCGACCTGCGGTTGCTCGGCTTTTCCCGCCATTTACTAGTCACCGATCTAGCAGGACATCTTTTACCCTGGACTTACATCAGTTTTGGCTCTGCCCTCTTGACAGGTTTCCTCTTATTTGCGTCTGAAGCGGAAGCGATCGCGGCTAATCCTGCCTTTCGCGTAAAGCTAGGAGCGATCGCCTTTGCTGGGATGAATGCGGCTGCATTTCACGTATATTATTCTAGGACAATTCAGTGGTGGAATCGAGGTGTTCGAGCGCCAATAGGAGTGAGAGCGATCGCGATCTTCTCCCTGTTGCTCTGGGCTGTGGCGATCGTTTGCGGTCGTCTGATTGCTTATATTTGATTCGTCATTTGTCATTGGTCAAGAGTCATTTGTTGACTGACAACTGTTCACTGGTCACTGGTCACTGGTTACTGCTCACTGATTACTGCTCCCTGCTCCCTGCTCCCTGCTCCCTATTATTAGGCAACCAAACGGTAAAAACAGAGCCTGTACCCAGAGTCGATTCAACCTCAATCCGACCTTGGTGGAGTTCGACGAGTTGCTTAGTCAAAGCTAAACCCAGTCCCGTCCCGTCGGAACGACGCTGGTAAGGAGAATCGAGTTGTTGGAATTTTTCAAAAATCAGAGGTAAATGTTCTTCAGCAATGCCAATTCCCGTATCTTCTACTTGAATTACGGCAAAGTTATTCTCGCTCCAAATTCTTAAAATCGCCTCTCCGCCCTCAGGAGTAAATTTAATCGCGTTACTGAGTAGATTCCATAAGATTTGACTGACTCGTTGGGGATCGGCAAAAAGCCGATAGTCGGGAGAGATTTTGAGATCGAGCATGAGATTAACTGCTTGGCGCGTTGCTCGATCGCTTAGCGATCGCAAACTGGCTTCCGCTAGTTGCGCTAGAGCAAATTCGCTTAAATTTAAAACTGCCTTGCCTGACTCGAACTGCGTCAGTTCTAAAATGTCGTTGATGAGTGCTAGAAGATGTTCGCCACTATCGTGAATTGTTTGCAAGAACTGACGTTGGCGCTGACTCATTTCTCCTAAGGGCCAACGTAGTAAGGTAGATGACATCCCGATGACACTAGTAAGGGGAGTGCGTAATTCATGGCTCATCGTAGCAAGAAATTCACTTTTAGCACGGCTAGCTGCTTGAGCTGCAAGTAGAGCATCATGCAATGCTTGTGTCCGCTCGATTACTCTTTGTTCTAGGGTTTGTTTTTCCAGCTTCAGCGATCGCATTAACTCTTCTTGATAGATTGCGATCGCCAGTTGTTCCGCTATTCGCCGCAGTAAATTTTTCTCATTTTCCTGCCAAGAGCGCGGTTCGTAGCATTGGTGCGCGATGAGTAAACCCCAAAGTTGTTGCTGAAATACAATTGGAGCGATTAGCTTGGCTCGTACCTGAGTTTTCTGCAAAAAGGCAAGCAAGCAAGACGATAAAACATAAGCTTTGTCAACATCTGCGATCGCCAGCGTAAAACCTTGGCGATATTTCTCCCAACACCTAGAAGAAGGAATAAAGCAGTTCTCTTCTCTGTAGTTCAACACGGAATTGATTGACTCGCTAGCACGGGCTTCGTAGATGACACAGCCTTGAGTGGAGAATTCGGAATTCCGAATTAATTTTGAATTTTGAATTTTGAATTTTGAGTTGCTCCCTGCTCCCTGCTCCCTGCTCCCTGCTCCCTGCTCCCTAATAAATAATTCTTGCTGCTCAAATTGATAGACTACTAGGCGATCGACTTGCAAAAACTCTCGTACTCGTTCTACTACATTTGAGATGATGATGGGTAATTCCAAGCTTTGACGGATCTGAGTCGTCACTTGGTTGAGCAAACGCTCGTGGGCAATTTGTTGGTGCAAAGCCTCTTCTACAGGTTGGCAGACCGAAACAAAAGGGTAAATCAACTCTTGTTCGTCATTTTGGTGCGAGCTTGAGGCTAGCACGGATAGTAACATTAACGTAAATTTCCCTTGAAGGATAGCGTTGTTGGGTTGAATGACTTGGCTGTATCGAGCTAAAGTAGCGCGAGCCAGAAAATTATCTTCTAAGCAGCCGTTTAGGTGTTGCAAAAATTGGGCGATCGCTTCTGGCTCAAATGTTAATTTGGCATTGAGTAATTCTGAGTTTCGCTCTTGCAGAGTAACGTAAGCTTCTGTATCAAATTCTGAATTGACTGAGTTTGAAATTATTGACTCTTTCAGTGTAAGTTCTTCTCTCTGTCTCCTAGCTCCTGTCTCCTGTCTTCTTTCTGCTACTAGCAAAGCGCTAAATTGTTGTGACACGACTAATGTAAACTTATCTGTTGCTTCAAGTCGTGTCGGAATTGAAACCAGTGCTTCTTCCGTAACTATCAAAGCTTCATTTCCCAATTCTTGAGCCATCTGTTGAAGAAGTTGCCCTAATTGCTGAAAAATTGTCAGGGGCAAAAGTTGATGGAAGCTCAAGTCCTGAGAACTAGACATTTTCGCAGATTGAGATAGATAAGATTTGGATGATAGGCTAAGAAAGTTTTCCCATGCAGCTTAACCACTAGTCTAAGCCGAACAGAGAGTTATATGCATCGTATCAGTACCACCCCTGGAGATTGGAATCCTCAAGCTAATGGTGTCGCTTTATTTGCACAAACTCCAGCTCCTTTGGTGTTTCTTAGTGCTACCGATACCGATATTCAAACTTTGGCAGCAGCAGTGACTCAGTTACCGAGGGACTTTCCCACTTTTCGAGTTGCTAATTTGCTGCAATTACAGCAACAAATTGTTATAGATACTTATGTAGAAGACGTTTTAGAAAAAGCTCAAGCTATTATACTACGGCTTTTGGGGGGACGATCGTATTGGTCTTATGGTTTAGAAGTGGTGCGGGAAACAGCACGGCGGACTGGTGCAGCACTGATAGTTATCCCAGGAGATGACGCGATCGACCCCGATTTAGTCGCACATTCGACTGTTCCGTTAGCAGTGGGAGATCGACTGTGGCGATACTTTCTAGAAGGTGGAGTAGAAAATGCCGTCAATGCTCTGCTATTCACTGCCGATGTCTGCCTTCATACTTCATACAATCCTCAACCTCCACAGGTGGTTCCGCGTGTAGGGTTATATGGGTGGAAGTCGGGAGTTGGAAGCAGGGAGCAGGGAGCAGGGAGCGCTTCGGTGCAGGGAGCAGGGGGAAGAGCAGCTCAGGAGCTGAGGGAGCTGAGGGAGAAACAACTACCAACTACCAATTACCAGTTACCAAAAATTGGCATTCTGTTCTACCGCGCTCACTATTTAGCAGGTAATACGGGTGTAATTGACGATCTTTGTCAAGCATTAGTAGCTAGAAATCTGTTACCAGTACCAGTTTTCGTTTCTTCGCTACGCGATCCACAAGTGCAAGCAGATGTCCTATCTTACTTCCAGCCTAAAGATGAGGCAGAAATTCAAGTTTTATTAAATACAACGAGTTTTTCTCTAGCACGTATTTTCTCGACTCCCGACTCCCAACTCCCGATTCCCGCTAACCTGTGGCAACAACTAGACATACCAATACTGCAAGTTATTTTTAGTAGCAGTTCAATTTCAACCTGGGAGACAAGTTCTCAAGGGCTATCGCCACGGGATATCGGCATGAATGTGGCACTACCAGAAGTGGATGGGCGCATTATTAGCCGTGCTGTGTCGTTTAAAGCAGTACAGAGCTGGAATGCAGCTTTAGAGACGAATGTAGTCGTTTACGAGTCGGTGCGCGATCGCCTTGAATTTGTGGCTGAACTAACTCAGCGTTGGGTGCAGCTGCGTTCTCGTCCGCCAGCAGCACGCAAAATCGCTCTCATTTTAGCAAACTACCCCAATCGTGACGGACGTTTGGCAAACGGAGTTGGATTAGATACCCCTGCTAGTTGTATAGAAATTCTCAAATCGCTCCAGCAAGCGGGATATCAAGTAAAAAATCTACCGCAAACTGGAGACGAACTGATCCAACGCCTGACATCTGGAGTGACAAACGATCCTGATAGTCAGTTGCGATCGCTTTCACAGCAATTGAGTTGGCAAGAGTATCAACAATATTTTGCCACCCTTCCTGAAGCAGTGCAGCAGGGGATTGCTAGTCGGTGGGGGAAAGGGAGCAGGGAGCAGGGAGCAGGGGGAGCAGGGGGAGAAAAACCACGCGCCACTCACCACTCAAATACCAACTACCAACTACCAACAACCAACAACCCATTACCAATTCCAGGCATTCAACTCGGTAACGTCTTCGTGGGTATTCAACCAGCACGGGGGTACGATCGCGATCCGGCGTTAAATTACCACGCGCCTGACTTAGAGCCACCGCATACTTATTTGGCTTTTTATTATTGGCTGCGACAGCATTTTGGTGCTGATGCGATCGTACATGTAGGCAAGCACGGTAATTTGGAATGGCTTCCAGGTAAAAGTGTGGCGCTATCAAGCCAGTGCTATCCCGAAATTGCTTTAGGTGCTATGCCCCATTTCTACCCGTTTATCGTCAACGATCCTGGGGAAGGTTCGCAAGCAAAACGCCGCGCCCAAGCAGTGATTATCGACCATTTAACGCCTCCGATGACGCGGGCAGAACTCTACGGAGCGCTGCACCAATTAGAAGGTTTAGTTGACGAGTATTACGAAGCCCAAAGTTTAGATCCGACTCGATTGCCAGCCATTGGCGATCGCATTTGGCGATTAATTGTTCAGGAAAATTTACACTTAGACTTGGGCATGGAGCGGGAGTCGGGAGTCGGGGGAAGAGAGCTGAGGGAGCTGAGGGAGAAAAACGCACCACGCACTACCCAACTACCAACTACCAACTACCAACTACCAATTAACCAACTCGACGGTTATTTATGCGAACTCAAAGAAGCTCAAATTCGCGATGGTTTGCATATATTTGGACAATGCCCGCAAGGAGAACAATTACGAGATTTAATTGTGGCGATCGCTCGTCAACCTAATTCTTACCAGCCAGGGATTGCCCGCGCAATTGCTCAAGCCTGGGAATTAGATTTCGATCCTCTCACGGCAGATTTCAGCACTCAACTTTCGGAGACGAGCGCTCAAATTTTATCAGCAAAAACTGAAAAACCCTGTCATACAATTGGCGATGCGATCGAGGTGTTAGAACAATATGCGGCTGAGTTGGTGGAAGTCCTAATTGAGGAGTCGGGAGTTGTAGGGGCGGGTTTTTTTGAAGCTCCTTGTGAAAAACAAACAGTTCTGCCATTAAACCCGCTCGTACAGGAATCGGGGAGAAGAGAGCTGGAGGAGGTGGGGGAGAAAAACCACGCACCACGCACCACCCAACTACCCATTCATTACCCATTACCCATTACCAATACATTAATCTGGATTCGCGATCGCCTCTTACCCGCTTTAGCACAAACTCAACAGGAAATTACCAATTTACTACGCGGTTTGGATGGGCGCTATGTTCCTAGTGGTGCATCGGGTGCGCCGACGAGAGGTCGTCCAGAAGTATTACCAACGGGAAAAAATTTTTACTCGGTGGATATCCGCGCCATTCCGACAGAAACAGCATGGGATATCGGACGTAAAGCAGCTGAAGCTTTAATCGAACGCTACACGCAGGAAAACGGAGAATATCCCAAAACTCTTGGTTTGTCGATTTGGGGAACTTCTACCATGCGGACTGGAGGAGATGACATTGCTGAGGCTTTGGCTTTATTGGGAGTGCGTCCGGTATGGGATGGAGTTTCTCGGCGGGTGGTGGATTTTGAAATTTTGCCTCTATCGGTGTTGGCGCGTCCGCGCGTGGATGTGACCTTAAGAATTTCTGGTTTTTTCCGCGATGCTTTTCCTAATTTAATCGATTTGTTTGATAGTGCCGTTATTGCCGTGGCGCAGTTGGACGAACCGCCAGCCCAAAATCCCCTTGCTGCCAAGGTGAAACACGAAACCCAGTTTTGGTATTCGGCGGGATTGACACCCGAACAGGCAAAAGAGCGATCGCTTTACCGTGTTTTTGGTTCTAAACCAGGGGCTTATGGAGCTGGGTTACAAGGATTAATTGAAGCGCAAAATTGGACGGGCGATCGCGATTTAGCCCGTGCTTATATTAATTGGAGTTGCTACGCTTATTCCCGTAACTCAGAAGGACGAGCCGCCCCAGAAGCGTTCGAGCAACGTTTGGGTGAAATGCAAATTGTCTTGCACAACCAAGACAATCGCGAACACGATCTGCTCGATTCTGACGATTACTATCAATTTCAAGGTGGTTTAACTGTTGCCGTGCGTGCCGTTCGCGGTAAAAATCCTCAGACATATTTTGGTGACAATTCTATTCCGGCAAACCCTCGCATTCGTCATTTAAAAGAAGAAATTGCCAAGGTATATCGTTCTCGCGTCGTTAATCC
This sequence comes from Chroococcidiopsis sp., assembly GCF_051657925.1. NCBI lineage: Bacteria > Bacillati > Cyanobacteriota > Cyanophyceae > Chroococcidiopsidales > Chroococcidiopsidaceae > Chroococcidiopsis > Chroococcidiopsis sp. Next base: position 12,536 of record NZ_JBOFLP010000299.1, on the reverse strand, counting down.
GAAATGGATTGCGGGGGTGATGCGTCACGGTTATAAAGGGGCTTTTGAAATGGCAGCGACGGTAGATTATTTATTTGCCTACGATGCTACAGCTGATTGCGTGGAAGATTATATGTATCAAGGCATTGCCGAAGCTTATTTATTCGATCCAGCCGTCCAAGACTTCGTGCAACAAAAAAATCCTTGGGCATTACGAGATATGGCAGAAAGGTTAATTGAAGCCAAGCAGCGAGGATTGTGGCAAGTGACACCAGAGATTATAGATAAGTTACGAGCGATCGCCCATCAAGCTGAAGGAGCGATCGAAGAAAAGTAATTGGAACGGAATTAAAAGCGTTGCACTAGCTTTTCGATCGTCTTTTTCATCGTCCGTAATGGATCGATCTGTATTGCCCAAACAACGCTGGATAAGGCTTGAGACTTTTGCCCCATCCGATAGGACATCAGGGCGTGATCGTAGACAAAATTCGCAAACATCTGCGGGTGGGCGCGAAAAACTGCCTGATGCTTGTCAATCAAACGTTGAAAACTTTCCTGACGCAAATTCGTATTGCGCGACACTCGCGCCCCTGGATGCTCGTAAAGTTGATAGGTAACAATAGGTAAACCCAAGATCGAACAGACGGGATTTAGCCGCAGAAAAAGTTCGGTATGGACGCGGGAACGAAACGTTTCATCCCAGCCTCCTATCTGTAAAATCGCATCCCGTTCCACCACTAAAGTTTGTTTGGTGTTGTAAGATTTGCCTGGTTCCAAAACTTCTAGAGCAAAATGACAGCCACGGGGACGACTGGGAGGCGGGAGGCGAGTTTCTAGAGTTTTTCCTGTATCATCTACCACGTCGATCCCAGAAATAACGCCGACAGGTGGAGGTAAAGTTGCTTTAGCGATCGCCTCTAAGGAGACATCTGCCATATGGGGTAAAAGACAGTCATCGTCATCTAAATAGGCAATCCAGCGCCCTTGCGCCGCTTCCGTACCTACATTCCGCGCCCCCGCACCCCCGCGAGCCTGAGATAAACGAATTATTCGCAAACGCGGATCTGCTGGTAAATCCACCGGTTGGGTGGAAGCATCATCAACGACAATCACTTCGAGATCTGCCATTGTTTGGGATAAAGCACTTTGCACTGCGCGCGGTAATAGCTGCGGGCGATCGCGTGTCGGTATGATGATACTGAGTTTTGGCATCATAACTAGGGGCGAGGAGTGAGGGATGAGGAGTAAGGGAAAGAAAGAGGGGACAAGGGAAGAATAACTACAAACGACAAATGACTAAGAAGAAAAAATCAATGCTTCCATCCATTCCCAAGAGATAAAAACTCGTTCTCCCTCTTTATAGGGGCTAGTTCCGCGTCGCCGCAGTTCCGTGACGTGGAAATTGAGTCCGATCGCATTCACTAAATAACTCGTAGCATAACCGAGGTATTGACTTTGAATAATTGTGGCTGCATAACCAATATTGGCGTGATTTAGGCAAATATTTTCTGGACGCACGACTAATCGTACTGCATTACCAGGAGAAATCGCTGCGGTCGTTCCTTCAACCACTGTTCCTTCAACAATTGCTGTCTCGCCAATTTGCACTCTTCCTCGCTGCCCATCTACACTTAACAACACGCCATCAAGAAAATTTGCCCGTCCGATAAATTCAGCAACGTATAAGTCGGCAGGCTGTTCGTAGACTTCTAAAGGCGTGCCGACTTGTAATAGCTTGCCAGATTTCAAAATCGCCATGCGATCGCTCAACGCTAGAGCTTCTTCTTGGTCGTGGGTGATATAAATAAAGCTAATTCCCGTCTGACGTTGGAGTTGTTTCAATTCCTGCCGCAGTTCCATCCGAATTTTGGCATCCAAAGCTGAAAGCGGTTCGTCTAAAAGTAATACGTCAGGGCGATCGACAATTGCCCGTGCTAAAGCTACCCGTTGTTTTTGTCCGCCGGACAGTTGGGAAGGTAGCCTCTGCGCCATTTCTGCGAGTTGGACGAGTTTCAAAGCTTCCGTAACTCGTTGGCTAATTTCTGCCACAGGCGATCGCTTTGCCTGCAAAGCATAACCCACATTCTCAAATACCGATAGGTGGGGAAACAAGGCGTAGTCCTGAAACACCGTATGGACATTACGCTTATAGGCAGGCAGACGATTCACATCTTTGCCCCCAATGTAAATACAGCCAGTATCGGGGGTTTCAAAACCGCCAATTAGCCGCAGTAAAGTTGTTTTTCCCGAACCAGAAGCCCCTAGCAGCGTGAAAAATTCTCCTTGCTGCACGTCGAGACTGACAGACTGCACGGCTTGGACTTTGCCGTAAATCTTACTGACGTTTTCTAAAGCAACTTGAATCACGCTAGATGTTAATTGTCAATAGCTTATCGTATTACTCTACACCTGATGAATTGGTAGCTGGAATGGCAATAACAGAGATAATTTTCTCATTATCCTTAATTTCGCGGAGGCGATCGCCCGTGCCTTCTTTACCCCATTTGCCTACTTTATCTACCGGTAAGCGCACGATCCGCTGATTGCTGGTGAGCAAAGCGACCTCACTTATTGTTGCCGATACAATTCCTGCCAGCCGATCCGATTTGCTGCTAAAAGCTAAAGCTTGAGTTGGAATATCACCGCGATTGCCTTGACGCAACACATGGGCGGGTATTCGCTTTGCATATCCTTCTTGGGTGACGAGCAACAAATTAGTTTTGAGATCGTCTATTGCCACTCCGCCAACCATTTCTTCTTGTTTTCGCAGCCGCAAGCCTTGCATTCCCATTGCCGTCCGTCCTAGAATTGGCAACTGCTCGTCATCTATACCAAATCTTAACAACCTACCTCCTGCTGAAGCGAGGATCAAAAATTGTCCTGGCTCGATCGGTTGCACGCCTAACAAGCGGTCTTCATCCTTAAACTTCACCACCGTCAAACCGCGATTGGTCAGATTTTGTAACTCCGATGCAGCTAAGCGCTTCACTCTTCCTAATTGAGTCATGAACAGCGCTTGGATGTTTTCTGTTTCTGCGGGTAATAGCAGTTGAGTCACAATACTTTCCGTACTGTTAGCAGCCGATCCTGGCAGCAAACCAATCAATGGCATACCCCGTAGCGATCGCCCGCTACTAGGAGGAATATCGCCCACCTGCAACGGGTAAACCTTTCCACCACTGGTAAACACGACTAAATTCTCATCTGTCTTAGCGGTTGCGGTTTGAATCACAAAGTCATTTTCCATCAAACCGTTGTCTGACTTCGGCTTCCTTCCGGGCTTATTACCATTAACAGCTAACCTTCTGACATACCCTTTTTGGGTAAACTCCAAAGCAACTTCTTCTGGTGGGGTGTGGGGTGTAGAGTATGGGGTATGGGGTGTACCCTGTTCCTCTACTGCTTCTTGAGTGCCAATGCGAGTCCGGCGAGAGTCGGCAAATTTACGTCTGAGCGATCGCAAATCTTTTTTCAATGCCTTTAATAACTCGTGGCGATCGCTTAACAACCGTCGCAAAGTCTGGATTTGTTCGCTGAGAGATTCAAATTCAGTTTGCAGGTTCTTTTGTTCCAAACCCGTCAGGCGACGCATGGGCATTGCTAAGATTGCATCGGCTTGGGCTTCGCTCAATTGCAACTCATTTTGCAGGGTGATTTTAGCCGTACTACCATCGCTTGCCTGCCGCAAAATTGCAATGACTTCATCCAAGTGGGATAAAGCTGTTAGCAACCCTTCTACCAAATGCGCGCGACTTTCGGCTCGATTCAAGTCGTGAGTGTAGCGCCGAATCAGAGTTTGTTCGCGGAAACTTAAAAATTCCTGTAATAGCTGTCTTAAGGAAAGTTGGCGCGGTTGTCCGTCTACTAAAGCGAGGAAAATTGCCCCAAAATTTGTTTGCAGGGAAGTGTGATGGTACAACTGGCGCAAAACAGCCTGCGGATCGGCATCTCGTTTGAGTTCTATCACCACCCGCATCCCTTGGCGATCGCTTTCATCTCGCAAGTCGCCAATGCCCTCAATCCTACCCTGATTAACTAATTCTGCGACTTTTTCGATCCAACCTGCTTTATTAACTTGATAGGGTAATTCTGTCACGACGATTGCTGTCGTGCGGCGCGATCGCTTGACTCCGGTTTGAATTTCTTCAATTTGAGCAATCCCTCTGATGGTAATACTACCCCGTCCAGTGGTGTAAGCTTCGCGAATTCCCGTATTGCCAATAATTTCGCCCCCAGTGGGAAAGTCGGGTCCAGGAATTAACTCAAATAGCTTGTCGTCCGATAATTCTGGTTGGTCGATCAGGGTAACTAAACCATCGATGATTTCTCCCAAATTGTGGGGAGGAATATTTGTCGCCATCCCCACAGCAATTCCCGACGCACCGTTGAGCAATAAAAACGGTAGTTGGGCTGGTAATACGACTGGCTCTTGTTGGGAATTGTCGAAGTTGCCGATAAAATCAACCGTTTCTTCGCCAATCTCAGTCAGCATCGCCTCATTACCAACTGGTGCGAGGCGAGTCTCGGTGTAACGCATTGCTGCTGGTGGGTCGTTATCTACCGAACCGAAGTTACCGTGTCCCGCCAGCAAGGGATAGCGGCTGGAAAAGTCTTGTACGAGACGGACTAAAGCATCGTATACCGCTTGATCGCCGTGGGGATGGTACTTACCGAGTACGTCACCTACTACCCTGGCGCATTTACGATAAGGGCGATCGGGAGTTAAACCCAATTCATGCATGGCATATAAAATTCGCCTGTGAACTGGTTTTAAGCCATCACGCACGTCTGGTAATGCCCGCCCTACAATTACGCTCATGGCATATTCCAGATAAGACCGTTGCATTTCTATATGCAGGGCTGTGGGAATCACCTGTCCCGCTGGGAGAAGGTTTAATTGTTTTGCCATGAGTGATGTTTCCTAGTTGATAACGACAAACGCTAAAAATTTAATAGTATCTTTACAAAGCTTACCCTCAGCATCCTAATTTATTTGCTTACAAAAAGATACTAATAGTAGCCGATGAGTAATTCCCAGTATTATTCTGGATTAGCGACGATCTCGCTTAGATTTCAATTTACCCACTCCTGTTTTTTCGCTTTAAGTATGCAATTCTACTAAAGGAAAATTTTATTCGTACCTTAACAACAGCCAGAGAATGCTGTCATAGCTTACGTCCGCTGTCAATTTAATATGCAATCTCCTGTAACAAAGTTATGATGAAAACCGTTTTGATTGTAGAGGATGACCCTATAAATGCTCGCGTTTTTGCCAAAATTTTGACAAAACGTGGTGGCTTGGAGACAAAGCATACGGAAAATGTAGAAGAGGTCATGGAGATTGCGACATCTGGACAAGTCGATATTATTTTGATGGATGTTTCTCTTTCGCGCAGCGTTTATCAGGGTAAAGCCGTGGACGGGATCAAGATTACCCAAATGCTGAAGGCAAATCCGCAAACTGCTAAGTTACCAATTATCCTCGTCACAGCCCACGTCATGGAAGGCGATCGCGAAAACTTTCTGCGCCAAAGCGGTGCAGACGGTTACATTTCAAAACCAGTTGTGGATCACCAGCAGTTTGTCGAACAAATTTGGGCGATGCTGCCAAAGGAATAGGGAGCAGGGAGCAGGGAGCAGGGAGCAGGGAGCAGGGAGTGAGTTGCAGTCCTTGAACTCTCTGTTTTTTATCTTAATACAGATGTACTAAATAAAAGTACGAAAACAAGCCGCGATCGCGACTGAGCGCGATCGCGGCGAAGAAAACATGGCAAAGGATGAAGTCGCAAGTCAAAAATTTCCTCTTCTCCCTACTCCCTGCTCCCTACTCCCTGCTCCCTACAAACTTCCCAACACTTCCCTAGCAGCGGCTAAAGTCTGCTCTACATCTGCATCGGTGTGAGCTAAAGAGGTAAAGCCAGCTTCAAATTGAGAAGGCGCGAGATAAACTCCCCGCTCTAACATCCCGCGATAGAAACGGCTGAATTTGATTAAATCTGCCTTTTTAGCGTCTTCGTAATTATGTACTGGTCCTTCGGTAAAGAAGAAGCCAAACATTCCGCTAATTTGCCCGCCACAAGCGGCGTGTCCTGTTTCTTGAGCAACTTGCAGCATTCCATCAGCTAACTTTTTCGTGATGCGATCGAGCGCTTCGTATGTCCCAGGCTTTTGCAGTAATTCCAATGTTTTAATCCCTGCTGTCATCGCTAAGGGATTACCAGAAAGCGTTCCAGCCTGATAGACGGGACCCGCTGGGGCAATCATGGACATGATATCTTTGCGTCCACCGTAAGCGCCTACAGGCAAACCGCCACCGATAATTTTACCCAGCGTAGTTAAGTCAGGAGTGATGCCAAATCTCTCTTGAGCGCCACCGTAGGCAATGCGAAAGCCTGTCATTACTTCGTCAAATACGAGCAATGCACCGCGATCGCGGGTAATTTCTCGCAATCCTTCCAAAAAGCCCGCGTCGGGAGAAATAAAGCCTGCATTACCGACAACTGGCTCTAAAATGACCCCTGCAATTTCATCAGGGTTTTCTTCAAATAAAGCTTTGACTGTTTCTAGATCGTTGTAAGGCGCAGTGAGAGTGTTGCTTGTAGCAGATTTAGGCACTCCAGGGGAATCTGGTAAGCCGAGGGTAGCAACCCCAGAACCAGCTTTAACCAGAAACATATCGGCATGACCGTGATAGCAGCCTTCAAATTTGATAATTTTATCTCGTCCTGTAAAAGCTCGCATCAAGCGCAGGACTGCCATACAAGCTTCCGTACCGGAGTTGACGAAGCGTACCATTTCAATGCTAGGGACGGCATCAACGACCATCTCCGCTAGCACGTTTTCCAAAACAGAAGGCGCGCCGAAGCTCGTACCTTTTTCTAAGGCGGCGTGTAAAGCAGCGATCACCTCTGGATGAGCGTGTCCGCAAATGGCGGGACCCCAAGTCCCGACATAATCGATGTATTTATTGCCATCTACATCCCAAATGTATGCTCCCTCAACGCGATCGAATACGATCGGCTGTCCGCCTACAGATTTAAAAGCTCGGACTGGAGAACTAACGCCTCCAGGCATGAGTTTCTGAGCAGCGGCAAAAATCTCTTCTGATTTGGTGGTTTTAATGCTGGTATTAACCAAGGTTCTCTCCTAAGTTGAATATTAAAACTCTGTCTTTTGGGGTTTGTGCGCTCAATTCACAACACCTAATGTAATAAATTACACGATAAAAAAAGAATAAAATTATGTTATACCGAACCAATCAAGATTTACCTGCGGAAATCCGCGATCGCTTATCTGAAGCAGCACAAGATTTATATCGAGCTGCTTACAATTCAACCATCCAATGGTATGGAGAAACAACACAAGCTCATAAAGCAGCTCTAACTGCCGTAAAGATCTATTCTGCCAGAAATTTAGTCACAAGTGTTTAGAGTTTAGAAGTGAGTAGCAAGTAGCGAGCAATGGTAAGAAGCCAGAGGCAAGGGGTAAGGGGTAAGAGGTCATAGGTAAGAGATAATTAACTAGTTACTCAACCACTAACTCCTCTTCACTACTCCCTACTCACTCTCTTTATGTCCTCCAATCCAGAATTAAATTCTTTTGCTCAAGCTATTCCGTTGGATAAAATTCGCTACGACGAGCGGGGGTTAGTACCAGCCATCGTCCAAGATTATTTGGATGGTACGGTGTTAATGCTGGCGTGGATGAATCGCGAGTCGTTGCAAAAAACTTTAGACACGGGGGAAACTTGGTTTTGGAGTCGTTCCCGTACAGAACTATGGCATAAAGGAGCAACATCAGGACACATCCAAAAAGTGCGATCGCTCCGTTATGATTGCGATAGCGACGCAATTCTCATCAGTGCCGAACAAATCGGTGATATTGCTTGCCATACGGGGGAACGGAGTTGTTTTCACCGCGAAGACGGACAGATTGTTCCACCATCAGCAGACACTCTGTCTCAGTTGTTTGCCATCATTAGCGATCGCCGCGATAATCCTCAAGAAGGTTCTTACACCTGCAAGCTCTTAGCAGGGGGAGACAATAAAATTTTAAAGAAAATTGGCGAGGAGTCGGCTGAGGTAGTGATGGCATTTAAAGACGACGAACCAGATGCGATCGCGGGGGAAGTAGCCGATTTGCTATACCATACTTTAGTCGCCCTAGCATATCACCACGTCGATTTGAAAGACGTTTACCGCAAACTCCAACAGCGCCGCCGTTAATCAGTGACCAGTGACCAGTAAATAGGGTGTGGGGTGTGGGGTGTGGGGTGTAGTGAATTTTGAATTTTGAATGCGTGAATTTTGAATCGCTCCCTCATCTGGGCGATTCTCCCTCAGCTCTCTTATCCCCCGACTCCCGACTCCCTAACAACTGAATCAAGCGGTTCTCCACATCCCCATTCTCGTTCTTGCCGCAGTTACAAAAGCGTGAAAGATCCGATATTGGGATGAATCTTGAATAGACATTTCAGGATGCCATTGTAGCGCGATCGCCCAAGGATGATTTTCGTGTTCTAAGGCTTCGATGACTCCATCTGGTGCTTTTGCCGCAATCCGCCACTCAGAGGGAATAGTACCAACTGCTTGATGATGCCAAGAAACGACAGGTACTTCTAACGTACCGACAATTTGGGCTAGGTGAGTATCTGGAGCAATTTTTACAGTATGCTCGGTAGAAAGCGTTTGGTCAGCTCGATGGGCTATAACTTCGCCAAACTCATCAGGCAAGTGAGGAATCAGGCTACCACCAGTAGCTACCACTAATATTTCTAAGCCGCGACAAATACCCAAAATTGGTATTTCAGTAGCCAAAGCCAATTGCGCTAGAGAAATTTCCGAGCGATCGCGTTCTGCGTCGATATTGTAAATCGTAGGATGACACACCCCATTATACATGTCGGGATCGATATCACCTCCACCAGAGAAAACCAAACCATCTAACTGAGCAAACACGGCGGCTAGGTTAGGTTCTCCTGCTGGAATTAGTATCGGTACGCCTCCTGCTGAGCGTACTGCTTCTACATAGAATTTAGATAGAGAGAAATTACCGGTAAGCATCTGTCCCGATGTGGTGATGCCAATGAGAGGTGGCTGAAACTGCATCGTGCGTTTTACTTACTGTTTTTCTAATTTGAGGTGCGATCGCGGCATTCTGCTATTCTGCCATCCCTGTTGCTATTTTGCCCGATCGCAGTCGCTAAGTTGGTAACGCTGCTTACTTCCATATAGCTGTATGGTGGGCATTGCCCACCTTATTTTAAAACTCGGCACTTAATGGCGCACGGGGGAAGGGAATGACATCGCGAATATTGCCCATACCTGTCATAAACTGGACTAACCTTTCAAACCCTAAACCAAAGCCAGCATGAGGTACAGTACCGTAACGGCGCAAGTCTAAATACCACCACAGCTCGTCAGGATTGATATCTTGAGCTTGCATTCTTTTTTCCAAAACTTCTAACCGTTCCTCCCGTTGAGAACCGCCAATAATTTCGCCGATTTTGGGTGCGAGAACGTCCATAGCACGAACGGTTTTGTCATCGTCGTTCACCCGCATATAAAAGGCTTTAATCTGCTTCGGATAATCGGTAACGATAACTGGTTTTTTAAATAATTCTTCTGCTAGGTAACGTTCGTGTTCTGACTGTAAATCCAATCCCCACTCCACCGGATATTCAAAAGTTTTTGTTGCCTTTTCTAACTGGGCGATCGCCTCTGTATAAGTAATTCGTTCAAATTGATTGTTGATAATATTATCAGCCGTTGCCAACACAGAATCATCAATTCGCTGATTGAAAAATTCCATATCTTCTGGACAAGTTTCTAAAACATATTTGAAGATCTGCTTCAAAAACGCTTCTGCTAAATCCATATTCCCAACTAAATCGCAGAAAGCCATTTCTGGCTCTACCATCCAAAATTCTGCTAAATGTCGGGAAGTATTAGAATTTTCTGCCCGAAATGTAGGACCAAACGTATAGACGTTGCTAAACGCCATCGCCATGACTTCAGCCTCTAATTGTCCGCTGACAGTTAAAAAAGCTTGTCCGCCGAAAAAATCTTGGCTGTAATCGATTTTGCCATTTTCAGTCTGCGGAATCTTCTTGAGATCCAAACTCGTAACTGTAAATAGTTCCCCCGCGCCTTCGCAATCGTTACGGGTAATCACAGGGGTGTGAACCCACAAAAAACCCCGTTCTTGAAAGAACTGATGGATTGCTGTCGCACAGGCATTACGGACGCGAAAAACTGCCCCTAATGAGTTGGTACGCGATCGCAAATGTCCAATTGTCCGCAAAAATTCAAATGAGTGGCGTTTTTTCTGCAATGGGTATGTTTCGGGATCGGCATCACCAAACACTTTTACGGTTTCGGCTTGCAATTCAATTCTTTGCCCTTTACCTTGAGAAGGCACGAGTACGCCGCTAATTTCTACCGAAGCACCAGTATTAATCTGCTTCAGAGTTGCTTCGTAGTCTGGCATTTCCGCCTTCAGTACCGCTTGCAAACTTGCCAAAGACGATCCATCGTTCACTTCTACAAACGCAAACCCTTTCAAATCGCGTTTGGTGCGTATCCAACCCTGAACCGTCACAGACTCATCTGGTTGTCCGTTGCGTAAAATTTCAATAATGCGTCGCTTCATCATTTTAGGGAGTAGGGAGTAGGGAGTAGGGAGTAGGGGCGAGGAGTGTTAGCGAAGCGGGACGAAGTCCGGAGCGAGGAGTGAGGGGAATTCAAAATTCAAAATTCAAAATTCAAAATTCAAAATTTACCAACTCTGGTCACTAGCCGCTAGCCACCAGCCACTCACTACACCCCACACCCGCATCGATCGCACCACTTTCCTACTCCCTACCCAGTAAAAGACTTCAATATCCAGCCTACAATAACTCCTAAGCCACCGAAGCGGACAGCTTGCCAGAAAGGGGCTTTCAGGCTTCCCCAAGAAAATAATTGGCTTTCGAGGTTGACTTCTATGGTTTCTAGCTGTGCTTGAATTTGCTTTAGTTCTGCCTTTAACTGTACTTTTGAGTGTGGCGATCGCGATCGCTCGATGTCTCGCTTAACCTGTTTTAATTGCTGCTGGAGTTCTGCTTGCTGCTGTTGGTCATGTTTGACTTGAGCGTAGCGTTGTTTCAGGGCGACAAGCGATCGCTCAACTTCTGCGATTGAGTTTTCCAACTCATCCTCTGATGGTGCAGGTGATTCTGGTGGCTGTGGCGGTTGCATCGATATTTGTTAGATTAGCGATCGAAACTAATATGCCCACCAGTATGCTTCAACCTACCAAGTTGGATCGAAAATCATCGTTAAGCGAATTTAGCACGCAGGAACTAGCCCAAGCTTTGATGGAAAGATTGTCGATCTCGCCTGATGAGTGGCACAAGCTTAAGTCTAATCGTAAAGCCAGAGCTAACGAACAAGCAGCGGCGGCGATCGTCTTTTTACTGAAAGACCAACCAGAAGAAGCATTACCAAGGTTACAACAGGCAGTTGGCTGGTTAGACCGCTCGATCTCTGCCCCGCCTTGTCCCACTCATCAAAAAGGGGTGAGGGGCGAGGAGTGAGGGGTGTGTGGGAGGTGTGGGAAGTGTGGGAAGTGTGGGGTGTAGTGGATTGTTAACTGCTCGCTGGTCACTGATAACTGCTCCCTACTCCCTGCTCCCTGCTCCCTAATTAAGCAGAGGTAAACGGAAACGGCTACCCATCTGCTTACCAAGTCTAAGTTCTGTGCCAGCTGCGTTCCAAATTACGCGATCGAATATTTTGTATAAAATACAAGTACCGCGACCGTTCTCCGATTCTACTGAGGGCAAATATGCTTCTGGATCTGGGTTGCAATCGCACGGACGGTCAAAACCACAGCCCTGATCGGAAATGATCCACCAATAATGGTCGTCTGTGTAAGAAAATCGGACGATAACAACCTTACCGGGATCTAGCTTGTTCCCGTGTTTAGCTGCATTAACTAGTGCTTCCTGCAAACCCAGGCGTAATTCTGCTTGCAACCGACCCGGTACTTCTGCTAAGAGTAAATCGAGGATAGAACACAAATAGAGCGTAGAGGCAAAGCTAATCGTACTCCAGTTACGCCCAACTGGACGCGATGAGATAGTAATCACTACAAAAAACTCCGTAGCTTCCGGCTATTAATGACACGAACTTGCTGAGCGACAAACATAACGAATTAACAAACGCTAGGTACGATTTACTTCGTTTGTATGCATTCAAAGCAAACGTTGCTGACGTGCAATAGCTGAAAGAACTACTGCGAAGCTATAAAAAACTTGCGCGTACGATTTGCGATCGCCACTCCATATAGACAACCAATCGAGCGAATCCAGCCTTTCTTCCTCAACAGCATATAGCCCCTTGGATATCTGCCAACCTTCAAAAACAACAGCCAACCTTGATATATGCGTTATATATGCGTTGACTGTATTTTCACTTGAATTGTATTGATCGAGATTAAAATTGGCAGCTGCCTCTTAATCAATATTAGCATCTTTGTTATCTTCTATCCTACACATTTATGCGGATCTATCGTAA
>NZ_JBOFLP010000298.1:0-9362 GCF_051657925.1 Chroococcidiopsis sp. | reverse complement strand
CTTGGTTTTGTAGAGATAACTGATATCCTGGTTGGGGGGTCGGAAGGTTGGCGATCGCCTGTTCTATTTCTGCCGTGCGTTCTGGAGAAGCACCATCCAACTCTTGCAGCAGCAAGATGACCCTAGTTTTCATTTCCTCAGTCGTGTCTGGAGACCAGATTAATACGTTCTCGTAAGTTCCCTGCCACGCTGATTCGTCTAAATGCTTGCGAATGTGGTCGATGATGCGAATAAAAGCAGGTTGCATTAAGAGTTCTGCCTGTTGCCATGCAACTGGATCGGTAATTCTCGGTGGCATGGGTATTCTCCCGCGATGTGGAACAGATATCAACGCGATGCGATCGCGCTGCCGATTCCTTCATGCTACCGTACGCGCCAGCAGAATTAATGCGTGGGGATGTGGAGCGATCGCCATTGGGTGTCAAATCTTAGTAGTAGGTTAAACAAAGTTTGAACCATTTCTAATAGTAACATTGAGAATGGCACTAGTAAGAAGAGCCAATTCAATAAGCTCAAAACTACGAAAATACCAACAAATGCTATTCGCGGAAAAACATTAATTTGTCTCGAAAAAATTCTATAGTTAAATACAAATTTATAGAGCGAGTATTTCAACTTCAAAGCTTCTACTATTCCCGTGCGTGCCTGTTCTTGTTCGGGATCGAGTCGCAACGATTCGCGAAAACATCGTTCAGCCAAATCTCTATTCCGACAATATAAATATACCCAACCTTTAATCGCATAAGCAGCTGGATTTTCGGGGTCTTGAAAGATTGCTGCATCCAACGTGGTTTGTGCTTCTTGGTAGCGACGTAGGCGTAATAAAGCCATAGCGCGAAGATTAAGACACAGCACATGCTCAGCATCCAAGCTCAATCCCTGTTCCGCACTAGACAATGCGCGATCGCGATCGTCTTGCGCTAATTGAATGATTGACAACAAAGCAAAATTATCGGCGATTTCTGGGTCTAAGCGAATCGCTTCTTGAACTGCTTTTTTGGCTGGTTTGAGTTGCTTTTGAATATAGAGAATTTTTGCTAAATTATAATGAGTGTCAGATAAGTCAGGCGCTAAATATACTGCTTGCTTCGCTGCTTGAGTTGCTTCTCGATCTCGATTTAATTCTATTAAGCATATACTTAAGAGAGCATGGGCAAAAGAACTATTTGGATCGATGGCTAATTGTCGTTCAATTTCTATTTCTGCCAGCTTGTAGCGTGATTGCTCGATTAAAATTAATGCTTTGTCTAAATTTATAAACATAAAAATTTATTGCTATTTTGTATATCTCGATTTTCTGTGAGAACAGATTAACTGGTAGGTGCGTTAATTAACGCATCCTACATTTTTTGGGCTTATTACTTTATATTCCTATATTTCCCAATAAAAAACACGATTAAAAAAGCTTGTTTTTACCCTTTGTTTCTAGTTGCAAATAACGCAGAATATCGTCATAAATTCCATTTTCATTGGCATAAGTTGCATAATTACGAGCAGTCGCGAACCACTCAGTAACGGAAGGATGAATTAGATCGATTGCGGCTAAAAAATCTTTAGTTGCTAGAGGTTTAGGTATCCTTTGCTGAATCGCTGCCTGTAGTTTTCTGTCTACGGCTAAATCTACAACTGCCTTTAAATCTGCCCCAGAAAAGCTAGCGGTTTTTTTACTTAAATAATCGTAGTCAATATCTTCAACTGGCTTATGACGGCAGAGGATACGCAAAATGTTTACCCGTGCGTGGCGATCGGGTGGCGGAACAAACATGATGCGATCGAAGCGCCCTGGTCTGCGAAAGGCTGAATCCAAATGCCAGGGAGCGTTAGTAGCAGCTAAAACCAGAATGCCATCGTTAGGGCTTTCTACACCATCTAATTCGGCAAGAAACTGATTGACAATCTGACGACCGCTACTAAACCGCATATCAGTGCGTTTGGCAGCTAGAGCATCGACTTCATCGAAAAAAAGCACGCAAGGCTTAGATCGTCGTGCCTGCTCGAACAATTCGCGTAAGTTCTTTTCACTACTACCCAGCCACATATCCAAGACATCATTGATGCCTATAGATAAAAATCTCGCTTTAATTTCTCCAGCTGTAGCTCTGGCTAAATAAGTTTTACCGCAACCAGGGGGACCATACATTAATACTCCTCCCCCAATCCGTTGACCGTAAGCTTGATAAATTTCTGGATGCGCTAATGGATGAACAATTTTCAGCCGAATTTCTTCCTTAATAGCATCCATTCCACCAACGTCTTGAAAAGCGATCGATGGTTGCTCCAAGGGTGCTTCCAGCGCATTACTAACATCTAATTCGTACTCCGGTATTTTGTACTCTGGCGATTTAGATTCTGGCGCTCTGCACTCTGGAACAGAAATTTTATGAGTAGCAGCATCAGTGATGCCAAGCCGAGCCGCCAACATAGGATCGTTCATTTCTGGATCGAGTACAACAGCTATATGGAAATGTGCAGCTGCATTTGTAGCATCGCCAGCATGTAGAAGCAAACGAGCGTAGAGTAAGTGAGCAAAAGCTGGAGGATCGGAGCTTTTAAGCAGGTTTTCGACCAGCACTATTGACTGAGAATTTTTGCCTTGTTGATAAAAAATAGAAGCCAAATTGAGCTGTAGAAACTGGTTTTCAGGCATCAATGACAGAGCAAGACGATACTCTTGTTCTGCCTCCTCAAATTGCCCCAATTTCATTAAAGTATCTGCCAAATGTTGGCGGAGCGGTAGATTATCGGGCGAAACAAGCAAGGCTGCACGCAAAGCCCGCAGAGTATCTTCACTACTAGTCATAAATGCTTCTGATTCATCTCTAAAATATAAGATGCCCATATCGAATCAGAAATATTACATTAGTGAGGAGTGAGGAGTGAGTGGTGCGTGAATAAATTTTAGATTTTAGATTTTGGATTGAAATTCTCCCTTTGCTCCTGGAGCTTCCTCTGCTTTCTTCCTCGACTCCTGACTCCTGACTCCTCAGTTTTGACTTTTGAGTTTTGAATTTTGACTTACTCATTACCAATAGCTGGTCGATGCTGGCTCCAGAATTTATTGACTTCGAGTTGGGCGGCGATCGCAATAATGGTAGCTTCGGCTGTAGGACGACCGACGATTTGAATGCCGATGGGTAAACCGTTAGGCGCAAAACCAGTGGGAATAGCGATCGCGGGTAGTCCACTAGCGTTAAAAGGCGGACAGGGAGCGACCCAATGAATAATTTTTTGTAGCGTCTCTTCTGGGCTTAATGCTGCCCACTCACCAACGCGAATTGGTGGATGCATGTATGTGGGCAAGATCAGCGCATCTACTGAGTCGAAAAATGCCACAATCCGTCTGGCAATAACTTGTACCTGTGCGACAGCACGAAGATAATCTCCGGCAGAACCCGATTGTTCGAGCAACCACTGATTCATCGGTTGCAAGATTTCTTTTGGTAGTCCCGCATAAGCTACGCCTGCTTGCCACACAGCAGTAAATGGCTCGATTAATCCCGTGAAATCGGGACAGCCTTCTTCTATTTGATGACCCATTGCTTCCAATAGCCTCACCGTACCCAAAACTGCTTGCTGACAAACTGGATCTGCCGTCCCGATTTGGGGTAGCGAGTTGGTAAAGGCGATTCGCAGGCGATCGGGCGATCGCATCGTAGCAGCTAGGAATGAGGGATTTGGTGCTGGCAACCAATACGGATCTCCCGTCACGTATCCCGACATCACGTCTAGTAAAGCAGCAGCATCGGAGACAGTACGGGCAATAGGACCGTTGGCTGCGACACCACTTAATTGATCGCCCAATGGGGCATAGGATACCCGTCCCCGGGCTGGTTTGATGCCTACTAAACCACAACAAAAGGCGGGACCGCGAATCGAGCCGCCTGCATCGGAACCTTGGGCGATCGCGCACAATCCTGCGGCTACAGCCGCCGCCGATCCACCACTAGAACCCCCTGGTGTATAATCTGGATTCCAAGGATTCCGGGCAGGAGGAAATCCCATCGGCTCTGTATAGGGAAAAGAACCTAATTCAGAAGTTGCGGTTTTACCCAAGATAATAAATCCAGCTTGTTTCACCCGCGCTACCACAGCATCATCGTAAGTCGCAACGCGATCGCGCAGTGCTGGACTGCCATAACTACAAGGGATATCAGCTACGGGATTCATGTCTTTGAGCGCAATCGGCACGCCAAAAAAAGGTGGTAGCTCAACTGGGTTTTGAGTGTTAGCTAGCATTTCTGTCTGAGTTTGTGCCTGAGCGATCGCCATTTCTGCCATCACCGTAAAATAGCAACCCAACTGCGGATTGAATTGTTCAATTCGTTCTAAATAAAGCTGCACTAACTCCCGTGGAGAAACTTCTTTGTTCCGAATTAATCGCGCTTGTTCTAGAGCAGGAGCAAATGCTAGATCGATTGAATTCATAATTCCACAGTTTTGATTTTTATGTTTCGGTTGCTAATAACTTATAACTATTTGACTTTTGTACGAGCGGGTTTAGCACCTAGATTCACAGCTAATGCCAGCAATTTTTGGTCAAAACCCTCTCCTACTGTACGGTTGGTTTAGCAAAGAGATTAACAACCACAGCTCGAAATTTTGGCTCAAAACCCGCCTTCTATTTTACGGGCGGGTTTAGCCACGAAATTGACAACCACAGCTCAAAATTTCGGGTCAAAACCTGCCCCTACAAACATTTCACTTTTGACTTGCCTATCCTCCACTAGGTTCGAGACGAATCAACTGTCCATTGTTATCATCCGTTAAGACATACAGCATTCCGTCGGGACTTTGGCGTACGTCGCGCACGCGCTGACCGATCTCGATCGCCTGCTGGTTTACCACATTACCCTGAGCATCTAAGTCAATGTGCCGCACATCCTGAGAGACGAGTCCGCCCGCGAATAAATCGCCTTGCCATTGCGGGAATTTGCCCCCACTATAGAATGCTAGACCCGAAGGTGCTATTGCTGGTGTCCAAACTAGTTTGGGATCTACCATACCAGGGCGCGATCGCTCTTTAGTGATTTCTTCTCCGCTATATTCGCGGCTATACGTGACGATCGGCCAACCATAATTTCCGCCTGCTTGCACGAGATTGGCTTCATCACCACCCTGCGAACCGTGTTCTGTTGCCCATATGCGGTTATTTATTGGATCAAAGGTCAAGCCTTGAATGTTGCGGTGTCCGTAGCTCCAGATTGCAGGCTCAGTATCAGTAGATTTTACAAAGGGGTTATCTTGCGGTATTGAACCATCATCGTTAAGCCGCACAATTTTACCAAGACGACTGCGGCGGTTTTGCGCCTGCTGACGGATTAACTCGCCATTGAGTTGAATCGGTGGGTTGCCACCATCACCGATCGCCAATAGCATAGTACTGTCAGGCAGCCAGATGATACGCGAACCGAAGTGTTGCAGACCAGACTTAGTTGGGGAAACCTCAAAAAGAACTTGCAGGTTGCTCAAGCTTTTCCCGTCAAATGTAGCGCGGGCGAGGCGGGTGCGGTTTGCCTGCTCTGTACCGTGGGAATAGGTTAGATAGACTAAGCGATTTTCAGCGAAGCGCGGGTGAACTGAAACATCCATCAAACCGGCTTGACCACCTACGAGGACTTCGGGAACTCCTGCAATCGGTGTTGGGTCGAGTTGCCCATTCCGCATAATGCGCAATTGTCCCGATCGCTCGGTGATTAACATCGATCCATCTGGTAGCCATGCAAGGCTCCACGGATGGTCTAAGCCTTCTACTACAGTCGTCTTTTGAACGCCCTGAGCAGCAGCAACATTCCCACTGTTAGAGACGCTAAGATTGCTCGATGATGAATTGGGTGTCGTTTGTGCAGTCGTAGAGGTGTTAGGCTGTTGTGTCACAGAACAACTTGCAATGGTTAATAGGGCGATCGCACTCCCTACTTTTTTCATCCAACCGTAAGTTTTTGCTTTCATATTTGGCTGTAATAGTTTTTTATCTCTAGAGTGATATAGGAATGTGACAGAAAAATGTCGCTCGCGGCGAACCTATTTGTCCCTATTTGCCCAAGGCTAAAACAGCATTCTGTCCGCCAAAGCCAAAACTCAAACAGAGTGAGTGTCTGAGTGCTGCTTTTCGCGACGTGACGATTAGATCGAGATCGAATTGAGGCGATCGCAGTCCCGTACATGGCGGTAATATTTGATGACGTAATGCCATCAGACAGAATGCCGCACCAATCGCTCCAGAAGCTCCCAAAGTATGCCCCGTGGCTCCTTTTGTGGAACTTACGGGAACCCCATGAGGAAATAAATCCTGAATTATTTGTGCTTCGCGCTTGTCGTTGAGCTGGGTTGCCGTACCGTGAGCGTGGATGTAACCAATATCTTTTAGTGTTAAATTGCTGCGGTCTAAACATTGTTGTATTGCCGCGATCGCGCTTTTCCCCGTTGGCTCTGGCTGAGTTGCATGAAAAGCATCGTTTGTCAAGCCAAAACCTAGAACGCGACCATAAACTTTTGCCGAACGCTGCTGGGCTGCTTGTGCTGATTCCAGTACTAATACAGATGCGCCTTCCCCCAACACCAATCCTTCTCTATGGAGATCGAATGGATAAGCGCCAGTGGTTGCCAGTGCGCCCATCTGCCCAAATCCAGCCAAAGTTAAGGGGGTAATCGGCACTTCCACTGCGCCAACGATCGCCCGTTGGCATTGCCCAGTTTCGATTAATAAACTCCCTTGAGCGATCGCCCAAATCCCCGTCGCACATGCTGCCATTGGGGACGATACTATACCTGTTGCCCCAATTTGTCTTGCTGCTACTGTGGCGATTGCATTTGGCAGAGTTTCTGAGAATTCGGGAGTCGATGAACAGAGCTGAGGGAGCTGGGGAGGCTGGGGGAGAAAAATTGCTCTTGTTTCCCGTCTCCTGTCTCCTGTCTCCGGTTTTGACTTTTGACTTTTAACTTTCGACTTCAGAAGTTCTTCCCAAACTGCTTGCTGGCTGCGGCTAGAACCGATGACTACTCCGCAGTCTGGTAAAGGTGATTCTAAGCCTGAATCTTTTAGAGCAGCTGCTACTGCTAATTGAGTTAACTCGATCGCATGTGTTGGTTGTTCGTCAATCAGTGCTAGAGGTCGAGCTGTTAGTTCTGAAAAGGGCTGCTGTAAGCTAATGCCGATGCGATCGAGGATTAAGTTTTCCCAGCTAGTTTCTAAGTTTTTTCCCAAGCTGGAAATAAGACCAATACCTGTGACAACAACTTCCACGCTTTGGAGTAAGAGTTAAGAGGAGAGGCGCACGGCGTGCGCCCAGAAATTAATTATTTGCCACCGTTTTTCAGCTTGTCACTGCCTTCAGTCACTTTAGCAGAGTCAATGCGATCGCCCTGTTGAATTTTGTCTACTACGTCCATGCCGCTAGTCACTTTACCAAATACGGCATAATCCCCATCGAGAAAACTCAAATCAGCAAGGGCGAAATAGAACTGAGAAGAGGCGGAATCTGGCTGTTGCGATCGCGCCATAGCTACAGCCCCTCTAAGATGCTGTAAAACTGGTTGTTTTCTGACTCCCGCACTTTTCAGCGTCCGACTGTAGATCGGATCTGTTGCCCCTGTTGGCTTAATTTCTAAAGGAATCTGACGTTCTGTTCCTGTATTTGGATCGATAAAACCGCCAGTTCCTAGACGCTGAGGTGAAAAATTGGGGTTTTTGCTTTGCGGATCTCCTCCTTGTACCACAAAAGGTTGTTCTGGTGGTCTGCTCTGGGGACCGATCACTCGATGGAATACGAGTCCATCGTAGACACCCCGTTGTACCAAATCGACAAAATTGCCAGCAGTAAGAGGTGCATTCTTGCCATCTACCTCGATAGTAATTGGCTGCCCCTTCACCGTCATCACAACTGTTGCCGTTCCCTCTAGAGTTGGTAAATTCTTCATTTGAACGCTACTTGTTTGAATTGCAGGTACAGGTGTGGTTTCAGCCACCGCATTGTCGGGGGAAGCAGAATTAGCCACTTGGTTAGGCGTACATCCTGCCAAATATAACCCACCAATCATTAATACTAAAACCAACCACTGCCGGACTTTTAACTGCATTTGCCTTTTCGATCGCGCTTAGGTAAAAAGTTTCAGAAGGCAAAATTTTCCTTCCGAATGCTCTACCACGGTACATCTGCTTCCCCAAAGCAAATTCTGCATTTTTAATTAAATTACTTGATGAAATTACAGTCCTTCTAGCGGCACAGCTAAAAATCGAGCCAATTCTGCTCCATCGTTCTCCAGCTTAGTAATAGATAGAGGTTGACCTACTCGCGTCAATGGAATATTACGTCGTCCCTTGACTCGTAGATAAAGCTCTCGACGCGGGTTCAAGCCTTCTTTAATCTCTAAACGCACAGCTTGAATGTCTTGTAAGGGAGCTTTAATTTCGATGCGGCGGTTTTTCCCCGGAAATCCCCACCGAAAAATGTGAAATTCACCCTTCTCCTTGTCAAACTCATTGTAGCCACCGCCTACATCCAGCAAAATCATGCCCCACAGATACAGCGCTAGCAGCAGACCCGCGACTCCATAAAATCCAATCGCTATACCTTGGGGAATGAAAACGAGCTGGGTCGGCTCGGCAAAAGGAATTAAATTAATTTGCAAGTAACTAGAAAGTCCAGCCAAGAAAAAGCCTATCCCACCGATGGAGACGACTGTAGCCCACCAGTAATTGCTGAATCGTCGCGAACCTAAAACTTTCTGATTCAAGCTGCTGGAAGTACTATTCTTGTTTGCCTTAGCTTCCGAATCACCGGAATTCGTGGTTGTTGATGCCGTCATGTCACTACCCTGCTCAGTTAAACTACTGAAGGCGGTTTTCCACTCTTATTATTCACATAGTAAGTTTCCTGATTCAACCTGCGAACAATCTGAGAGAACTGAGAAAACTTGTGTCAAATTGTAAAAATTCTCATATTTGATTAGACTATAATCTAACACTAAACACCCAATCCGCTTTTGTGGATTGGGCTTGAGGTGCGGTCACTGCGATCGATTAAGAAACATTAATCAGCCGTGCTGTCAAGTTGCTGGTTAAGCGGCAACACTGACATGGCATTCTAGTGAGAAAGGCGTTAGTTACTACAACGATTTTCTTGCCTGCGGAGTTGGATCTAAACCATCTCCTAGTCAACAAAAAGTTAATTCCTCAAAAAGCGTTGCAATTTTTAGTAAACCCAGAGGATTTTAAATGACAATTGCAGTAGGACGCGCACCGAGTCAAAGAGGATGGTTTGACGTTCTCGACGACTGGCTCAAGCGCGATAGATTTGTATTCGTCGGCTGGTCGGGGCTATTATTATTCCCCTGCGCCTACCTAGCACTAGGTGGATGGCTGA
>NZ_JBOFLP010000297.1:0-9664 GCF_051657925.1 Chroococcidiopsis sp. | reverse complement strand
ATGAAAGCGCACCTCGAACTGAATTGGTGCATTCATTGATTTAGCGCCCCGATCCGATCCTGGCGTGCGCTCGGTAACCTGTAACGTACAAGAAGCTTGCGTATACTTTTTTATAATCGGTTCTGACAGAGACATAAGCGGGGAGTGTGGGGAGTGTGGGAGGTGTGGGAGTGTGGGGAGTGTGGGAGTGTGGGGAGTGTGGGGAGTGTGGGAGTGTGGGAGTGTGGGGAGAGGAGAAATTACAGATTACAGATTACAGGTTACTGATAACTGATAACTGGTCACTGGTCACTGGTCACTGCTCCCGACTCCTTAGTCACAATTGCGAACGATCGAGTAAGGTAAGCCATAAGTGCCGATGACCGAAAGCACCGCTATAAAATAACAGATCGACTAAGAGCTTGAAGCCTAATTGACTCAGCCAATTGGTTGATAAATGTTCGGCATCTTCCATGCGCTCTTGATAGAGATTGCTGAAACTATCGATGTAGTCGCCCAACACGCCGATTTTATGAGGAACTTCTCGATTGGCGATCGCCTGCTCTAATAACATGACGGCGCGACGAATTTGAGTCTGATATTGTTTGGCTAAGTGACAAATAATTAAAACTAGCGATCGCGCTTCTTCTATATCTAATTTTTTCCTACCCCCGTCACCTTTACGTAAAGGATTTGATTGCCTTAAGCGCCATAACGCCACCCGATCGGGGATTTTTGTTGCCAAATTTAATTCTTCTGCTGCCGATAACATTGCCTCAGAACCAATACCTACTAAAGCTTCTAGCGCCAACAATATCAGATCGAGTTGAGCTTTGATATTGTTGAGCTGCACGGGTGCAGGCTCGGCGCGAGTGAGATCGTTCCACTTAGTACTTTGATTGGGAAATTGGGCGCTAGAGTGCATAGTCTTCAGCATAGGTGGTACGACTAAGATACACTGAGCTGTTACCCAATTTGAAACCGTGTTTCTTTGGTTTTGGCTTGTTTTCTCCAGCAAGCAACAAATTTGCCGCTCAAGCAGCTCAGGTTCAGAAATTTTGCTCAGTCAATTTCTACCACATCCTACACGTTGACGCTACCGCAAAAAAACTACTGTCACCCCAGAGCCACCCTCTTCAGGAGCCGCAGCCTCGAAGCGACTTACCATAGGATGCTGTTGCAAAAAATTGTGAACTCCTTGTCTCAGTTTCCCCGTACCGTGACCGTGGATAATCCATATTGTTCCAGACGCTTCGGCGATCGCCTTATCTAGCACGATCTCCGCATCAGCTACCCGACTACCTCGAATATCGAAGGTGTTTTGGGAAGTCCTGATTGTGAGGGAGTCGGGAGCCGGGAGTCGAGAGTCGGGCTGTTTTTCTCCTCTGCTCCTCTGCTCCTCTGCCCCTCTGCTTCCTTGTCCCCCTTGTTTCCTCTCTTGAAAATTGGCTTTTTTCCCATCCAGCGATTCGATATCTTCCAGCTTAACGGTCATTTTCATCAGTCCGAAGCGGACGATTAATTCGCCGTCATCGTTGGGTTCGTTCAAAACTTCTGCGGTTTGCCCTAAACGGGGAATGCGAATACGATCGCCTGCTTGGGGGCGAAATTTGGCTTTGGGCTTGGGTGTGGAAGGAGTATGTTGTTGGGCAAGCCGATCGATCGCCACCGTCGCTTGCTGTGCGGCTTGAGCTGTAGGAGTTCCTTGCTGCAACTTGCGAATCACCTGAGCAATTTCCGCTTTAGCTTGGGCGATCGCCTGTTGAATTGCTTGTTCTTGAGAGGCACGTAATTCTCGTTCTCGCGCGTCTAGCTGAGCAGTCCGTTCCGAGAGTTGACGATACAATCGCTCTGTTTGTTGCAATAACTGTTGGGCTTGGGCGGCTTTCGTTTCTTGTTGTCGCCGTTGCGCTTCAAGTCCGGCAATGACCTGGTTCACATCTTCTGTTGCTTCTCCTACCTGATGTTTTGCTTGCTCGATCACCTCTGGTTTTAATCCCAAACGAGCAGCGATCGCTAAAGCATTAGAGCGACCTGGAATCCCCCACAACAAGCGATAGGTTGGCGATAAAGTTTCCTCATTAAATTCCACCGAGGCATTTTCAAACCGCTCGTCTTGATATTTCAACGCTTTCAATTCACCAAAGTGAGTTGTCGCCATACTCAGCTCGGCATTGTCGGCAAGGTGACGCAAAAGGGCGATCGCCAAAGCACTGCCCTCGACTGGATCGGTTCCCGCACCGACTTCGTCTAGGAGAACGAGTGAGTAGCTAGTGGCTAGTGGCTGGTGACTAGTGGCTAGTAAATAGGGTGTAGGGTGTAGGGTGTGGGGTGTGGTACGTGGTGAGTCAATTCTCTCCCCCAGCTCCCTCTGCTCTCGTCCCTCTGCTCCCTGCTCCCTGCTCCCTACTTCACCAATCGCTTCTAATATCCGACTAATTCGCCGAATATGACCTGAAAACGTAGAAAGACTCTGCTGCAATGACTGTTCGTCGCCAATATCTGCCAATACCATGTCAAACCAAGGAATCTCTACAGGTTCTTTGGCAGGAATAAATAACCCGACTTTTGCCATCAAAGCTGCTAAACCAAGAGTTTTCAGCGTTACCGTTTTCCCTCCAGTGTTGGGTCCGGTGATCGTAATGACGCGAATGTGGGGCTGAACGATAATATCTACAGGAATGACTGGCTGCCCTTGTTCGTGCTGGTTTTGCCATACGAGCAGGGGATGGCGCAATTGACGTAACGTTGTATTTTCCCCTTGGGAGCGATCGCAAAAGCGGGGTGGATTGGCTTGCAACCAGTAGCTATAACGAGCGCGGGCGCTGGCAAGGTCTATTATCGTTACAACCGCTAGTAAATTTTCTAAATCTGGCTTGACGGCAGCGACTTGCTCAGTTAGTCGCCTGCGAATTGCCTCTTCTTCTGCTTGCTCTCTGGCAATGTATTGTCGCAGTTGATTGCCTAGAGCCACAATCGCGTTTGGCTCTACATAGAAAGTTGCTCCACTCATGGATGCATCGTGGACGATACCGGGAATTGCATCTTTTTGCGGTGCTTTGACGGGAATAACGAAGCGATCGCCTCTTTGGGTGATAAGTTGTTCCTGTACGGCGTTGGCTTGGCGCTGCAAGATTCCTTGTAGAGTTTGGGTAATTCGTTGGCGCAATTGCCGCACGCGATCGCGAATCTCGGCTAATTTAGGGCTAGCGCGGTCTGCTACCTTACCCTGTTCGTCAATACAGTACAAAATATCCTGTTCTAACTCAGGATCGGTTTTAACAGTAGAGACTAATTCCTGTAAAACTGGCAAATCTTGCTGTTGGTCGATGCTGCGCCGTAACTGTCTCGTTCCGGTGAGAGTTGTAGCGATCGCGAGTAACTGCTCTGCGGTTAATATACCTTGTAACTCTGCTCGTTCTAAAGATTCGCCAATATCTTGAATTCCGGCAAACGACAACCCAGCACTCAGACGACTATCTAACTCGTAGACTTCTTTGGTTTGGTTCAACAATTCCTGACTTTTTGCCTGCGTGTCGGGAATGACCAAATTCCGAGCGGCGATCGCTCCTAGTTTAGTCGCCGTAAAAGTTGCCAAGTGCTGACACAAGCGCGACCATTCTAATAGTTCTAACGTTTCTGATTGAATCAAAGCTTGGTGTTTCAATTTTATTAAAAGGGAGCAGGGAGCAGGGAGCAGGGATTAGAGGACAGAATTTATGTCAAGTAATTATTCTGTCTTTGATTTAAAACTTTTAGATTGCAGAAATTCAAATAAAAGGCTTTTAGGTATCAACTCTACGTTAAGTTCAAGCAAAAGCTGAAAGCTGTAGCTTTTTTGAGCGGGTTCTGTGCGTGCGATCGCGAATTCTTTCGCCTTAGCTTAGTGTTGAATACATTCGAGCGAACAATACATTTTGACTTTAATTCCATTGTAGTACGCTCTCAGTCAGTCTCAATCGTACTAAAGCCTAAATTTCCCTACCCATTTGTAGTACTATCCCTCTTTTAGGGAGCAGGGAGCAGGGGGAAGAGAGCAGAGGGGCAGAGGGGCAGAGGAGAAAAAACAATCCAAAATCTAAAATCTAAAATCTAAAATCCAAAATTCCCCTCACTCCTCACTAACAAAAATCTCCCAACCTCTAACCAAACCCCTCGCGAATTTGGTACTCTAGCGAAATAGTTTGGGAACGGGTAAAGAAACGTGAATATTCAAATTGGACGTGGCAAAACTGCACGCCGCGCATACGGCATTGATGAAATTGCACTGGCTCCGGGGCAACGCACTATAGACCCCAGTTTAGCGGATACCAGTTGGAAGATTGGCGCGATCGAGCGAGAAATTCCCATTATTGCAAGTGCGATGGATGGAGTTGTCGATGTGCAGATGGCTGTACTGCTTTCCCAGTTAGGAGCTTTGGGCGTACTCAACTTAGAAGGTATTCAAACTCGCTACGCTGACCCAGAGCCAATTTTACAACGGATTGCCTCAGTAGGAACTCATGAATTTGTCCCGCTGATGCAAGAATTGTATGCCGAACCAGTCAAACCAGAATTAATCGAGCAACGAATTGGGGACATTAAGCAGCAGGGAGGTATTGCTGCTGTCAGCGCGACTCCTGCTGGTGCGAGTAAATATGGTAGTGCGGTGGCAAAGGCTGGCGCAGATTTATTTTTTATTCAAGCTACTGTTGTATCGACAGCTCACATAGCTCCATCTGAGTTGACCAACCTTGACTTGGCGAAATTTTGTCAAGAAATGCCCATGCCCGTCGTATTGGGCAACTGCGTCACTTACGAAGTGACTTTAAGTTTAATGAAGGCAGGAGCAGCAGCAGTTTTAGTTGGGATTGGTCCTGGGGCGGCTTGTACTTCTCGCGGTGTTTTAGGTGTGGGTGTACCTCAAGCCACGGCGATCGCAGATTGTGCCGCAGCACGAGAAGATTACTATCAGGAAACTGGAAATTACATCCCGGTGATTGCCGATGGTGGCTTGATTACAGGTGGAGATATCTGTAAGTGTATCGCCTGCGGTGCAGACGGCGTGATGATCGGTTCTCCCTTTGCTAGAGCCGCCGAAGCACCAGGCAAAGGCTTTCACTGGGGTATGGCAACCCCTAGCCCCGTCCTACCGCGTGGAACTCGAATTCGTGTCGGTACGACGGGTACTTGCGAACAAATTTTACGCGGACCCGCTCAACTCGACGACGGGACGCACAATTTCTTGGGCGCTTTAAAAACGAGCATGGGAACTTTGGGGGCAAAAGACATTCGCGAGATGCAACAAGTCGAAGTCGTGATTGCTCCTTCATTGCTCACCGAAGGGAAAGTCTATCAGAAGGCGCAGCAGCTCGGTATGGGTAAGTAGATTGAAGTCGGAAGTCGTCTGACTTCCCCAATGAGTAGCTTTACTTAAATAAAATACCGACAACTTAAAACTTTCCATAATCTTGAGAAGAGTACTGGAAAAAATAAAACAGTCGCCTACAATAGAGAAAGCGGAGACGCATGTTTCCGTTCACTCCTCACACCACACTCCGCCCGGACTACTGTTCGGGCGGTTCCTTATGTATGGGAATTCACGTATAGTAATCCTTACTTTTTACATCAACTACAATCGCACAGCGATCGCCACAGAGGATCTATCTAATTACAGATACTCAGGAGGTAAAAATGCTTGGTTTTACTGTGATAAAATTTTCAGCAAAGTAAGCAACAATATAGCCAAGGATTTTCAGGCATGTCAGCAGCCGCGCAAGTTACAGATTCTTCTTTTAAGCAAGAAGTACTAGATAGTGAAATCCCAGTGTTAGTGGATTTTTGGGCTCCTTGGTGCGGTCCTTGCCGCATGGTCGCCCCTGTTGTCGATGAGATCGCGCAGCAGTACGACGGGCAAGTCAAGGTCGTCAAGCTCAACACCGACGAAAACCCCAATATTGCCAGTCAGTACGGTATCCGCAGTATCCCCACTCTGATGATTTTCAAGGGGGGTCAAAAAGTTGACATGGTAGTAGGTGCAGTACCAAAAACAACACTGTCGAATACTCTAGAAAAGTATTTGTAGAGCTGGGTTAGCACGAAATAAAGACTTGCAAGCGCCTGAGGTTTTGGCTATATGGCGCTTTTTGGTCTATACATTCATCAGGGTAGCAATTCTGCTGATTTAAGACGTGAAATCTTGCATCTCTGTAATTTCCTCTCAACAGATGTCCCAAATATCGCTAAAATAGAGTGCCGACCCGTGCAGCAGCACTCATGACTTCATCCCGTTCATTAGACACTATCGACACGCTTAGATCGGACTTAGCTAACCTGTTAGAGCATCTGCCAGATTTGCAGCATCGGCAATTGATCCAGCAGGCGATCGCAACTATTATTCGGTTAGCACACAGCGAGATTGACCGTCTCGATTGGAAAATCTTAGCGGCTTCTCTAGCTGATATGGAGCGAGGGTTAGAATTATTTCATACCTATCGCCACGTTCGGAAGGTAACAATTTTTGGTTCGGCACGGACTCCGGTGGATAGTCCGGCGTATAAAATGGCAGCAGACTTCGCCTGTTGCGTCACTCAGTTAGGGTTTATGGTGATGACTGGTGGTGGTGGCGGAATCATGCAGGCGGGAAATGAGGGTGCGGGAAGGGAAAATTCTTTTGGGTTGAATATTCAACTACCATTCGAGCAAGAAGCAAATCCTTACATTGTTGGTGACGCGAAATTAATTCACTTCAAATATTTCTTTACCCGCAAGCTGTTTTTACTCAGGGAAAGCGATGCAGTGGCGCTGTTTCCTGGCGGGTTTGGCACGCAGGACGAAGCATTTGAATGCATGACTTTGAGTCAAACTGGAAAGTTCGGTCCCGTTCCGATGGTACTCATTGACCACCCAGGGGGAGACTATTGGGAAGCTTGGAGCGAATATATCCAAGAGCATTTGATTCAAAAAGGTCTAGTTAGTCCTGAAGATCCCAGTCTGTATACAATTACAGATAACTTAGAAGTTGCTTGTAACGCGATTACGCAATTTTATCGAGTTTATCACTCTAGCCGTTACGTGCGCGATTTATTGGTGATTCGCCTTAATGCAGAATTATCTGACGCTGAAGTTGGAGAGTTGAATGACAATTTCAGCAGTATTTTGGTGAAAGGCAAGATTGAAAAAAGTGCGGCTTTACCTCAAGAAACTCAGGATGAAACTATAGATTTGCCCCGGATCGTGCTTTATTTTAATCAAAGAGACTTGGGGCGTTTGTATCAGATGATTGCTAGGATCAATCAGATGGGACAACCTTCAGAAGAAACTGCTTCTCATCCAGAAAGGAAGTAAGGCAAGCAAGGCAACTATTCAGAAGTGCGATCGCCCCTTGCCCATTTTTGCCCCGATCGACATACACTGGTATACGAACTGTCGGCACGGCTGTTATGAGGCGATCGCGGCATGGTGTTGCAAAAAGAATTCCAGCAATCGGAACAAGAATTCTGGCGTGACGGCAGAAGGAGAAGCAATACTGATGCTCTTTGGTTCGGTATCGTTATCTCACTTCTCGTACACGTTATTTTTTTCCTCAGCTACGATTATTGGATTCGCATCCTACCAAAACCAAAACAGCAATCTCGCACCGAACCAATTCCACTTGAGTTTGTTGAAGTTCCTCCCCAACCAAAAAAACCGCCCCCAGATACCAAACGTCGGGCAGTAAACGATTCCGTTGCCGGTGGTAAAGCCAATCGCAGACGACCTCTAGCAACTCGACCGAATAACCCAACTGCGCCTAGAACTAGTTCCCGTACTACTCCGCCACCCGCTCAACCCCGTCGCCAGCAACCATCTAGCAGCCGCAGGGAGAGTCCAGAGCCACCAAAACCCCAAATCCAGCCTCCTCAAGCCCAACCTCCGATTGCCACTGCTCCCAATCGCTCCAAACCAGTTCCGAAGACTCCCAACCTAGAGCAAAAACCAGCAAATCGTCCTAGTACCGCAACCGAGCGATCGCCTGCTAGAACTACAGCCAGAACTCAGCCGCGATCTTCAGGAGCAGCGAGCAAGTTAGGTGGTCCGCTGACGCTTTCCAGCCGCGACCTAGCAGCTAATCCCAACCGTTCTAATCGCGCTGCGCCAGGAATTGATGCTCGTCAGGATGTCGATATGGGTTCTTACTTGCAGCAACTTCAGCGACAAGTCAGGCAGCAGTGGATACCAGGGATGACGCAGAATTCTCGTTCAACTGTCGTGTTTTTCACAGTCACGCGATCGGGTCAAGTCACCAACCTACGGATCGTTCGACCTTCTGGCTCCAACACTACCGACACCGCCGCCATTAGTGCCATTAGACGCGCCGCACCCTTCGCACCTTTACCCTCTGGATTTGCTTACAATTCCCTCAAAATTAGTTTTACATTTAATATCAACGTCTCTGGTGGTTTAGATCTATGGGTAAGATGACGTAAAAAGTTATCAGTTAACAGTTAACAGGGAGCAGGGAGCAGGGAGTAGGGAGTAGGAAGCAAGACAAGTCACAAGTATTTCACGCACCACTCACCACTTACCACGCACCACCCACAAATGACCAATGACCAATGACCAATGACCAATTAAGGAGGAGTGATGCTCGATTTAACAAAGCTAGCAGTTGGAGGAGTTTGCTTTGTCTTGGCATTTATCCTAGCGAGTCTAGTCGAATACTGGTTGCATCGTTTGATGCACGTTTCGCCTCGCATTGGTGAAAGACATCGCGATCACCACCGCCGGAATGAAGGACAAGGTGTAGTATGGGAATTTCGGGATTACGTTCAGGGTAGCTGCATTGCCATGTTTGCAATGTTCTTTGTCTCTCTCGAAGCTGGGATGGGTTGGTTTCTAGGCAGTTTAGCTTATGCTGCTTTTTCTGCTTATGCCCACCAGTTACAGCACGAAAATCCAACCAAGTGCTTTTGGATGAAAATGCCCGTGCATTATGTCCATCACAAATACGGTATGTGGCATCACAATTTTGGTTTAGCTGTAGATTGGTGGGATCGGGTGTTTGGCACTTACAAACCCGTAGAATGGCTCACGGAAGAAGAAACTAGTCAACCAGAACGCAGCTATTTACAACTACGCTGGTGGTGATATGACCAGTTATCAGTTATCAGTTATCAGTGACCAGTGACCAGTGATCGAAACAGTTCGTAATTCGCACTTCGCAATTGAAGCAGGTTGCAAACCCCTATATTCATTTATAGAAAAAACAAACAGCCGCGACTCGATTAAAACTTTATGCGCATAGTTAAGAGTGGCGCAGGTTGGCGGATTGGATTCGATCCAGAGGCAAAGGAATTTAAAGGTTTAGTCGGTGCTGAGGACTGGGCGATCGAACTGACGCAGGCAGAATTACAAGATTTTTGCCGCTTGTCTATGCAGCTATCAAATACTATGAGCCAGATGGAACCGGAATTAATGGATGAGGAAGCGATCGCCTGTGAAGCCGAAAGTCATTTCATCTGGATGGAAGTAGAAGGCTATCCCCACGCTTATAGCTTGCGACTGATTCTAAATACAGGTAGGCGAGTTGAGGTGAGTTGGGCGGCGGATGCAGTTCCCGATCTCATCCGAGCAGCTCAAATGCTGTTTGTTTTCTAAATAGCGCGATCGCAATTTCTTATGCTATGATATCTAAGCTGTGAAACGGGGCGTAGCGCAGCTTGGT
>NZ_JBOFLP010000296.1:0-6313 GCF_051657925.1 Chroococcidiopsis sp. | reverse complement strand
GTCCATCCTAGTTGAGATCTGAAGCACTGAGTTTTTGCTAGCACAATTGTCGTTCCAGCGCCTAATAGCAACACCAACAACCCCTGAAAAAAAGGATTGGGAATTGCTAAGGCGACGGCTCTTTGCTGTAACCGCGTGGCGATCGCATTGGCTTGAATTTCTACTCCTGGCATCGGTTTGGGATAGAACCAACTGTAGGAAAAAGGTGTTTTGTGAAAGTCTTGCAGCGAAGCAGCTGTTGCTCCAACAATCACGATCTTGTTCTGAAAATAACGCCCCTGTTGCAAGTACGTGTTCCAATTATCGGCATCGAGGACGTGCCAAAAAGGAATATATTCAAACGTTCCCGCAGGTCCGTAGAAATAAATGCGATCGCCTTTAGTGGAAGTAGGGGCGCACATCTGTGCGCCCCTACAATTACGAATTGAAGATGCCACCGCTTGCTCAAAAGAGGGCATTTCTACCCCCATAGCTGCATAATTATCGAATTGCTGTCGATCTTTTGTTGCCAAACTTAAAGGAAATTCGCTAGAAAATCTGTGAATTTTACCATCTAACTCTAGGGGGAAATTGACAAAACCAACCGACATTGGCTTTGTCCACAAGAAACGAATCGGTTTGGTGAGTTGAATGATAATACCTTGGCGCAATTGTGATTGCTCGTACTCCGCTGCTAGGGTAACTCTGCCAGCATAGCGTTGTAACACTCTCCCAAATTCGCGATCGTCTGCACTTCCATAGCTGCTAGGGGATGCAAAGACTATGTCTAAAGCAACAGCACGCGCTCCTGCTATCATTAATCGCTCGATCGCTTGAGCGTAAGCAATTCGCTGCCAGGGCCAAGCTTGCAAGGGCTTGAGAGCAGCATATTGTTGAGGGTTAGTTTGATAGTATTGTTGAGGAATTGATAAAGATTGCTCGTCAATTGTCAGGATAACAATATCCTCTGGTGGTACAACAGCACCTCGAATTTCAAAAAAGAGCGCCTGGGTTTGGTACTCCATCATTTGTACTAATGTCCCATTAGTGGCTGTAGCTACTGCCGCAGCTACTCCCCAAAATCCGGCTATGAGTTGCTCCCAGCGGAAGTATCGGAAAAACTGACTCTTCTGAAGCAGCGATGGTATCTTTTGTACATCGGACAGTGTACGATCTTGTCCCATATAGTTATGTCAGACTGGGAGTTAGAGGATAGAGACAGTTAACAAGGAGCTTCCAACAAGGGAACTTTCAAGTTGTGACTAGTTGCCATACACTAAACCACACAATCAAACTCTACCGATCGCCCTAGTTTCTTTTTTGACTGTCTGACCCTACTAGTTAGAGTTCCCTATCTAGGGAGAAAACCTGTCTCATCCAATTGGAATTTATGAGAATTTTACGCGCAATGTGGCATTTTCTGCGATCGCCAGCTGTCTATAGTGACAACTACGTTCGGTCTGAACTGTGGAAACTACCAACCAACTGATAAAATTAACTGCGAATTTAGTTAATTTAAAGGTAGATGTTAAAAATAGGTGTTGCGCTTAAGCTAACCTGGTAAAGGTTTAGCAAGCATGGTTGAACTTCCCAGACGAGATTCTCACTAAAACTTAGGAAGGATAAATGTAAAATCGATTGAGATCCATAACATACAATTCATAAAGTGATGCATAAAAAATTGTTATAATTGAGAATTCGGCGTTAAAGAGTTTTTGGAAAATTTCTAGGTATTAAGTTTCTATGCCTTGTTCTATGATGAACCGTCTGTCTATATTTGTAGACGGGAACAATATGTTCTACGCACAACAGAAAAATGGTTGGTTTTTCGATCCGAGAAGGGTGCTGGAGTACTTTAGGAAAGAGCAGCCAGATACAGTACTAATTAACGCTTTTTGGTACACTGGGTTGAAAGATCCTCAAGATCAAAGGGGTTTTCGGGATGCACTCATTAGTTTGGGATACACCGTTCGCACTAAAATTTTAAAAGAGTACTACGACGATACCTCAGGTCGCTATTCGCAAAAAGCGAACTTGGATATAGAAATTGTAGTAGATATGTTTAATACAGTAGATCAGTACGATCGCGTAGTTTTATTTAGCGGTGACGGAGATTTCGAGAGAGCTATAGAATTATTAAGGTCAAAAAATACTCATATTACAGTTGTATCTACAGAAGGAATGATTGCCAGAGAGTTACGGAATGCTACCGATCGCTACATCGATCTAAATGATATTAGAGAATCCATTGAAAAAGCTGATTATTAGATAAAAGTGGAGAAGCAGCGGGCGGTGAAGCGTCTTCGCGCCGCATTAGCTGTGACGTAGTGCGTGATGCGTGGTGCGTGTTTTTTATACGATTACTAATAGCTAAAACAGGGATAAATGTCTGGTAAATCTATGGACAATCAATTGGGAACAGAGCGGGTCATAATTTTCGATACTACGTTGCGGGATGGCGAACAGTGTCCAGGGGCAACGCTGAATGTCGATGAAAAATTAGCGATCGCCCGTCAACTAGCTCGCTTGGGAGTAGACGTGATTGAGGCAGGTTTTGCCTTTGCTAGTCCTGGCGATTTTGAGGCAGTGACAAGAGTTGCTAAAGAAGTCGGGACGATTGACGGACCGATCGTTTGTAGTTTGGCAAGGGCAATTAAAGCTGACATTAAAGCCGCAGCCGAAGCCCTTAAGCCAGCCGCTAAAGGCAGAATTCATACATTTATTTCCACATCAGATATTCACTTAGAATATCAGTTGAAAAAATCGAAAGCCGAAGTCTTAGCGATCGCTGAGGAAATGGTGGCTTACGCTAAGTCTTTTATGGACGATGTGGAATTCTCAACTATGGATGCTACCCGCACCGATCCAGAATACTTGTATCAAGTTTTGGAACGGGCGATCGCGGCTGGAGCAACGACGATTAATATCCCCGATACTGTTGGTTACACGACTCCGAGCGAATTTGGGGCATTAATTAGAGGCATTAAAGAAAATGTTCCTAACATCGATTGCGCCATTATTTCCGTCCACGGTCATAATGATATTGGTTTAGCCGTTGCCAACTTTCTCGAAGCTGTGAAAAATGGGGCAAGACAGCTAGAGTGTGCCGTCAACGGCATTGGCGAACGGGCTGGGAATACAGCGCTAGAAGAAATCGTGATGGCGCTGCACGTCCGCAGGCAATACTTTAACCCCTTTTTAGGTCGTCCGGCAGAATCAGAAGCACCGCTAACTAATATCGATACGCGGGAGATTTACCGCACTTCTCGCCTAGTTTCCAACCTGACAGGAATGCTAGTGCAGCCGAATAAGGCAATTGTCGGAGCAAATGCTTTCGCTCACGAATCCGGCATTCACCAAGATGGTATTCTCAAAAATAAGCTCACCTATGAGATCATGGATGCCGAGTCAATTGGTTTAACCAATAATCAAATCGTCTTAGGCAAACACTCCGGTCGCCATGCTTTTAGTTCGCGCTTGCAGGAATTGGGCTTTAACCTGTCAGAAACAGAATTAAACAAAGCTTTCTTACGGTTTAAAGACTTAGCGGATAAGAAAAAAGATATTTCCGACTGGGATTTAGAGGCGATTGTCAACGACGAGATCAAGACGACTCCAGAAGTCTTTCATTTAGAATTAGTCCAAGTATCTTGTGGCGATTGCACTCGTCCGACTGCAACTGTTACCTTACGGACTCAAGATGGTGAAGAACTCACCGATGCAGCGATCGGAACGGGACCCGTGGATGCTATATATAAGGCGATCAATCGGGTGGTGAACGTCCCCAATCAGTTAATCGAATTTTCCGTCCAGTCCGTGACGGCGGGAATTGATGCAATCGGGGAAGTCACGATCCGACTGCGTTACGAAGATAAAGTCTATTCCGGTCATGCAGCGAATACAGACATTATCGTTGCTTCTGCCCAGGCATACGTCAATGCCCTGAATCGTCTTTATGCGGCATTGCAGCATCAACAACAGCGCGATCGCTCGTTAGCATAGCATAGTTTTAGATCCCCTCATCCCCCCTTCACAAGGGGGGCAACACGAGATCCCCCCATCCCCCCCTTCACAAGGGGGGCAACACGAGATCCCCCCATCCCCCCTTCACAAGGGGGGCTAATAGTAAGTAGGGTGAGCAGCGCTCACCTTTACTGTAGGTTGAAGCTAATAATAAATAGGGTGGGCAACGCCCACCTTTACTGTAGGTTGAAGATTGCTTTCGATTAAATATGCCCACCGTCCGGCTTCGACATTCAGTCAATTGGCATTCAGTCAATTTGAGCTTGTTTGCCTTGTTAGTACTGCTAACCGCGATCGCCACAGTACTATATACATCTAGCGAACGTAACTTTCATTGGTGGATCGATTGGTATTACAAAACTATCGAGGTTGCTAATGCCTTTCGTCAATCTCCATCCGCAGGTATTAGCAACTTTTTGCAATCGCTAGGAACAGAACGAAATAAAATCTACACTCTGCCATTAGTACCACTTATCCTACTATTTGGTGAGTCGCGATCGGTTTATCAAATCGGTTTAGCACTCATTTATTTACTGCCTTTTTCTCTGGTGATGGGAGGTTTGGGGACGCGGTTGATTTCAGTCAATTCTCTGGCTGTTTTTTGGTCGACAGCAATTTTCAGCTTATTAATTCCTATCAATTGGATACCAACTTTTCTTGGCATTCCAGATACGGGAGGAGCTGTACTAATTGGTTTAGCGGTTTGGATCTACTTGCAAGATATGAGACTTAAACGCTGGTGGCGCGTACCAGTAATTGGAGTTTTGTTGGGATTGGCGATTCTCTTTCGTCGTCATTTTACTTACGGAGCGATCGCTGTTTTAGTTGCAATGTCTCTGCAAGCATCAATCTTTTTCTTGACGACTAAACGTATAAAACCACAACTAGCGTGGCAGAAATTACGGCAAGTTGCAGTAAAGATTGGTTTAATTGCCATCATTTGTTTTTTCACGATCGCGGCGATCGCTTGGCAGTTTACTTATAACGCGCTGGTTACAGATTATCGAGGACTGTATGCTTCTTGGAGTTTCCCAATTAATACAATTGTCGAACTCTACGCTGCTTATTTTGGATGGGCAACGCTGATACTTGCCGCGATCGGATTTTTAGCTGGAATTTTGTCTCGTACCTTATATCTCCCGGCATTTAGTTTCATCTGGCTATTTGGCGTAGTCTCGACAGTAGAATGGTTGATTCTCTTACGCTATGCCAACGTGTTTTATTGCCTCCATCTAACCCCAATTGTGGTACTGGGGTTAGCTAGCGGTGTTTGGACAGCTTACTTAAGACTCAAGGGAAAATTTCGTCATCTTGCTTTAGGCATAGTTGTTTGTTATCTTGCGAGTAACTTAGCGATCGCCCTCACGCCCATTGGCAATTTTCAGCATTCACTCCGTTCCCTATGGACGCTGAATATTCCTCCCTTAGTTCGGGCAGATTACGATGAGGTGATTCGGTTAGTCGCTTACTTACGTCAAATGGCGACTAATAAACACCCAATTTATATTGTTGGTTTCCAGCGGTTGCAGCTTAATAGTGGTATGGTGCGGGCAGTCGAACGTAGTGCATATAAACAAAACGAGCGAGATAATTTACTGTTGCTAGGCGTGCCTCAAGTTGATTCTCAAGATTTTTATCCTGTAGAAAGACTTTTACAAGCAGAGTATGTCGTTATTCCTCACCCATTACCAAATTTTGAGAGTGACTTTACCAAAGTTCCAGTCGTAGGAGAGTGGCTACCTCTCAAAGAACATGATGTTGTTACAGTTGTCTCTGATGCTTTTCGGCAAAATTGGGAAATAGCCAAAGATTTTCAGCTTTTACCCGTAAAGTTTCGCTTAGCTGATGGTGCTGTTGTGAGTATTTATCGGCGTTTGCGTCCTACTTCCATAGAAACGGCAATCCACACCCTTGCCACCATGCAACAGAGAATTGGGCAGCGTCCTGGGGGACAGTTGGATTGGATGAGTTTGAGTCATCTATGGCAAGACAACAAAGTTACTAAAAACATCACCCGTACCTATAGATTACTAGCGTATGCCGTCCGAGAAAGAGGAATACAACCAATATCGTTCTTGTATTTGGGAACTTTAACCAACCGCACCCAAGTCACAGGTAAAGTGACTCTATTTGGCAAAACCTGTCATGGTGCTACGCTCACTATAGAAATGAGCGATCGCCAAGGTCAACTCGTCAGCGCGATCGCATCGCAATCTTTTACCAATAAATCTCACAAACTTCAAGTATCATTGGCTAGTCAAAACCCCCAGCCAGCTTATTTATTATTAAATGTTCAAACTAGCGATAAAAA
>NZ_JBOFLP010000295.1:0-36177 GCF_051657925.1 Chroococcidiopsis sp. | reverse complement strand
GTATCGAATGCACGAGCAGTAAAGGTCAAGTTCGACTAAGTAGATTAGTCTTATGCGATACTGCATCAAGAACTTTGCTAGCCGCCATATAGTTAGCTGCCTAACTATATCCTACAGTACGATCGCAAATGAGTTTAGTTGCAGTTATGGTTCGCGCATTGCAGCAGTACCAGAGCGCAGTTTGCCGAGTAACTCGATCAATGTCTTTTTTTCGATATCTGTCAACTGAGACATCATGCTTGTCGTGCGGCAAAAATGCTCTGGGAGGAGATTTGAGACGAGTTCTCGTCCCTTGTCAGTCAGATGGATCGTTAGCATTCGGCGATCGCCTGGATAGGGTTGGCGCTGCACTAATTTTTCCCGTTCTAATCCATCTAACAGTCCGGTAATAGTTGCACGAGTGACACCCGCACGTTCGGCAAAACCCGAAGGTGTAAGTCCCTGTTCCCCAGCCACAAACAATTGCATTATTAGGGTAAACTTGCCCACAGATAAGCCGTGACGAGCAAAATGAGTTTCTAGGGCAGTATAAACATCAGCAGTAGTATCGAGAAAAGCCAAACAGGTTTCGACTGAAGCAATATCAACTTCTGGAAATTGTTGAGCCAGCTGCTCGATCGTCTGACGGTTGGGGATACTGCGGGAGGAAACCATATAATAATCAGTTATCAGTTGTCAGAGAGCAGGGAGCAGGGAGCAGGGAGCAGGGAGCAGGGGAAGAGAAAGAATTCACAGGTTCACAGGTTTATTTTTCTTGCCTCTCGCCCCTTACAAATGACAAATGACAAATGACCAACTACGACTTAATTTGACAGGTTTTGTTGGCTATCTTGGCTGTTTCTGTGGCAGATGTGGTGAGAATGGAATGCGCTTGTAGTTTGTTGCAAGCTGTTTTCAACCAAGTTGAGAAACTACCACCTTGCCATAATTGTACTGTTTTGTCCCAACTCCCGCTGACAATATGTTGCCCGTCGGGGCTAATTGCAATTGAGGTGACAGAAGCTTCATGTTTTTGCATCGGTTGACCGATCGCATTGCCTTGTAAATCCCACAGTCTTACCGTGCGATCGCGACTACCACTAACGATATATTCTCCATTTGGGCTGAATGCAACGGATGTAACGAGACTACCATGCCCTAAAAAAGGCTGACCGATCGCGTTGCCTTGGCGATCCCACAATCGTACCGTGCGATCGCGGCTACCGCTAACGACATATTTTCCATCAGGACTAAAAGCAACTGAGTGAACTTCATCTGGATGTCCGCGCCAGGGTTGACCGATAGGATTGCCCTTTAGATCCCACACGCGAATTGTTTTGTCGTTACCACCGCTGATAATCTGTTGTCCATCAGGACTGATGGCAACTGAGAATACGCCACCTTCATGTCCTTGGAAGGGACGCGCGATCGCGTTACCCTGTTTATCCCACAATCGAATTGTGCCGTCTGCACTACCACTAATAATCAATTGCCCATCAGGACTAATTGCGACCGAGAATACATCACCTGCATGTCCCTGGAACGGACGCGCGATCGCACCCTGTTTATTCCACAATCGAATTGTGCGATCGTCGCTACCACTGGCAATATACTGTCCGTCAGAACTAATAGCAATTGAGTTTACAGCACCTTGATGACCTTGTAGCTGAGCCAGAGGATTTCCAGATTTATCCCACAACTGAATTATCTTGTCAGCACTGCTACTTGCAACGTACTGCCCATCGGGACTCATAGCTACAGCTAAAACTTTATCCTGGTGTCCCGTCAGAGTGCGATCGAGCTGAAAATTGGCTCGATTCCATAAGCGAACTGTATTATCTTCGCTACTACTAATAATTGTTTCTCCATCAGGGCTAAAGCCAACTGAGTAAAGATAATATTCGTGTCCGATTAGCGGTTGACCGATTTGATGTCCTTTTAAATCCCACAAGCGAATTGTTTTATCGTCGCTGCCACTCAAAATATACTTTCCATCGGGGCTAAAGGTGACGGAACGGACAAAATCTTCGTGTCCGGTGAAGGGTTGACCGAGCGCATTGCCCCTGAGATCCCATAATCGAATTGTATTATCGGCACTACCACTCGCGATCGCTTTTCCGTCTGGACTGAAGGAAACTGCAAACACATGGTCTTGATGACCCCGAAAAGGCTGACTCCGTGAATTTCCTTGTTTGTCCCACAGCCGAATCGTGTTGTTAGTACCACCGCTAGCAATATATTGTCCGTCTGGACTGAAGGCGACTGACCAAACTTGCCCTTGTCGTGTTTGAATTGGCTGACCTACAGGATTGCCTTGTAAGTTCCATAATCTGACTGTGCCATCATCGCCGCCGCTAACTATATATTTTCCATCAGGGCTGAAGGCAACTGATTTGATATGGTTTGCATGACCTTGGAACGGTTGACCCATCGCCTGACCGGAGCGATCCCACAATCGTACTGTACCATCGGCGCTACCACTGACTATATACTGTCCGTCAGGGCTAAAAGCAATGGAGAAAACTCCTTGCTGGTGTCCTTGAAAAGGCTGACCGATTGGCTTTCCAGATTTGTCCCACAATCGTATAGTTTTATCGATGCTACCACTAGCAATAATTTGACCATCAGGACTAAAAGCAGATGCCCAAACAGCACCCTGATGTCCTCTGAGGGCATTGCGTTCCGTCGATACGGCGATCGCATCCCGTAAACTAGAACGTACTTGGGGTAAAATCTGCGCGGATCGATCGCCAAATCGGTCTATACTCTCACCAGTTAAGGCGATCGCGCTCGTTACTCCTGCTACTGGGTTAAAGTTTAATAGGTTGGTAGCTTGATTTGCCCGTTCGCGCAACCATAAAATTGTCTTCTGTCGTTCAGCTTGATGCCATTGCACGCCTGCCAAAAGTGCGAGTCCAGCAAAAATAATTGATGTGCCGGAAACTGCTATAAGTTGTTGCTTTCTGCGCGTTTCTGCTTCCCAAAGACGGCGATCGCGTTCTGCTATGCTGGCATCGATAAATTGATTTTCTAACTGAGATAATCCACCTAAGCGATCGAATTCTTGTTTTTGCCGTAGTTCTTCTACCCGTTGTAACTTAGAACCACTCCAGAGTTCATCTGCTGGTTTACCTGCATCTTGCCATCGCTGGGCATCTTCTGATAATCGATTGCGAATGGCGAGCGCTTCTTTACTATCTTCAATCCATTCTTTCAGAGTTGACCAAGAGTTAATTAAAATTTCGTGGGCAATTTCTACAGTCGATTGTTCTTGTCGATTAGTGACTAATAAGTTGCTGTCAATTAATCGATCTAAAATACCTTGAACTAATTGATTATCAAATTCGGTCAGATGGGCGCGACGACTGACAGCTTTTCCTACTATATTGAATTCTTTTTCTGTTGCGGTTAAATCGATCAATCTCAAAAAAATTTGTTTTGCCGCAAGTTGCTCTTGTGGTTTTAAATGCTGATAAATGCACTCGACATGACTTTGTAATGCTCCGCGTACGCCGCCCAATTCTCGATAAGTTTTAATGTTTAGAGTACGGTCTGAAATATCTTCATGTTGCCAAAGTAAATCTAAAGTATATTGTAACAAAGGTAAAGAACCAGCTTGTCCTTGAATATCTCGAATAATTTCTTCTACTAATCCAGCTTCAAAAATGACACCCTGATGGGCAGCAGGTTGTTCGATCGCCTGCCTCAACTCGTCTGGATGCATATCGGTAACGAGATGAATATTCTGCTGCGCAATTTTACCTAAGTTGGGATAGGGACTAAAACGATCTAAAAAATCTGCCCGCATTGCTAAGATAATTTTAACGGACTGTCGATTCGATTTAGCAATAGCAACTAAATTGTCAATAAATTTTTTGCGTTGTTCTAAATCTTGGCATAAAGTAAAAACTTCTTCAAACTGATCGATAAATATGAGCCACTGGGAATCTTTTTCTTTTAATGCATGAATACCTTGATTTAGAGGGATTTTAAAGGTGTCAAAAGCAGATTCTACTTCGGATTGCTTGTAGCCTTTACCAATCAAGCTAATGCGGAAAGATTCAAAGGGATTGCGATCGGGGGTGAATGTAAAGTCGCGAAATTTAGCACCTAACCTTTCGGCGAGTTGAGGGATAATCCCAGCCCGAACTAAAGATGACTTGCCGCTTCCAGACGCACCCAAAAGT
The DNA here is from genome assembly GCF_051657925.1 of Chroococcidiopsis sp. Taxonomy (NCBI): domain Bacteria; kingdom Bacillati; phylum Cyanobacteriota; class Cyanophyceae; order Chroococcidiopsidales; family Chroococcidiopsidaceae; genus Chroococcidiopsis; species Chroococcidiopsis sp. The sequence goes on along the minus strand of NZ_JBOFLP010000295.1, from coordinate 32,011 downwards.
AGGATAAAATTACTTTGACTGACGATTTCAATTAAATTGGCAATCAGGCGATCGCGACCAAAGAAAAAATCTTTATGATTAAACTCAAACTTTTTCAGTCCTCGATAAGGCGAAGTTGGATTGAGCGGGCGAGTTTGAATTGCAGAGGCAGTGACTTGGAGGATTTGGTTTACCGTAAAAACGTTTCCATCTCCTAATGCAATATCACCGAAACTTTGTACTTGTTGTTGACTGTTTAGCATTGCTTATCCTTTCTATTCTCTGTTCCCTGCTCCCTGCTCCCTGCTCCCTAATAAAAAGTTAAACAATCATGGCGATAATATTAGCAACAGCCAAGGCAGGATCGGCAAATTCTGCTACTTTTTTACAACAAGTTTCTAAAGCAGTACCAGCTTGCACCAATAAATTTTTATCTGGTTTGGGCTTGACAAGTTCTTCTTCTACAACTGAAATCGTTGCCTCAGCATTTTTCTTTTCTAATACATTCAGCTTCTCAGTTTGAGCAATTCCTTGTTTCAGCGTTTGCAATAAATCCAAAGCTTCTTGAATTTCTTTTTTAGCAAATTCATCTTTGTTTGTGCTACGAGCTAAGTTTACCGAACCTTCAGCAGAAATCTGATTGGCATCAAAAGTATTGCCGCTGCCAAGGGTGACGTTACCAAAGGATTGAGACTGCCGGTTTCTACTTGAAGGTGTTACACCTGCTGTAGAATTTAAAACCGTGGCTAGCTGAGATTGCAGGGCAATTTTTTCCTCTGGAGTGAAGGTTTTAATGATATCTAGAACATCTTCAACTGTGTATTTTGGCATGATGAAGTAAGTCAAAAGTTAAAAGTTTCACTAGTAGGGTGCGTTAAATACCGCACCCTACTTTTAAAGATTTTGGAGAAATCTAAACTCGTTGCAAAACGACAAATCCGTTTGCTGGAATGACAACATTAATCCAACCATTGCTAGAAGCAATAGATCCGCCTAAGTTGCCGACACTATTTCCCCCATAAGGTTCGGCATCGCTGTTAAAAATCTCGCGCCAAGAACCATTTCCAAGTCGAGAAGATTCGATCGCATATCCCGAACCAAAAGGATTATTGTTGAGACTGGCGACAATTAGAAATTCTTGAGAGTTGTCCCAGCGTCTAAATGCAATAACTCGGTTAGCATTGTGGGCGTGGATAATATCGATATTGTGCGATCGCAATCCTGAATTGTTGAGTCGCAGTCGGATAATATCCTGATAGAATTGAAACAATCGCTGTCCGTTAGTTTGCCGTTCGCCTAGCAAATCTTCGCGGTTGTCCATGAAGCCACGGTATCTGTAGGCTTTTTGCGCCCCAATTTCTTCACCCATGAGAAACATCGGCGTACCCGCACTCAGCATTGTCACGCCACAAGCAAAGTGACAGCGTGCCTCAGCAAAGCGCCGCGTCTCGCCAATTAAAGGTGCAGAGTTCACTGCTGCTACAATCGTGCGCCGCGATTCAACCCGATTGCCACCTTCGTCGTAATATGAGTTACCTGCTTCGTCGTGGGATTCGTGGTAGACAACTTTGTGACTGCCGGATGTCGCTAAAGCACCTACAAAATAATCCATTGCTAGCGGATCGTTGTTACCATAACCAGCCGTGGGAATGAGTTTGGCATATTCTCTTCCGGCGCTGGCATCGCCGACTAAATTATGGTAGAAACTGGAATACCAAGCCGCATCAAACCCCAAACCACCATTCTCAGTTGACTCGGTAACTCGATCCCAATCAGAATGATCCTCCGCCATCAACATCACATCTGGGCGGATCAGCTTTAACGTCCGACACCATTCTCTCAGGAATTTAGCCCCAAAAACATTAACGTTACCTAACGGTCTACCATCGGCATGTAGTACGTTATATGAGTGCATCGAAGTTGTTTGATCGACGCGGAAACCGTCAACATGAAACTCTTCTAATAGAGTCGCGGCGCTGCTGATAAACATCTTGCGCACCATCTCCTCATGAAAGCGGGGAGAAAAGCCAGTGGACATGTTGTCTACATATCCGCCTTCTGGGAAGTGCCTGCCGTCGGTGTAGAAATAATTGCTAGAGTTACCCTCGTACCAGTAATAAATGTTTTGTTCGGGAATGTCCGAATCATAAGCCCATTGCGCGCGTCCGGCATCTGGAGAGTAGTGGTTGTAGACGACATCCATAATTACGGCAATGCCGTTGCGATGGCACTCTCGGACGAAATGCTTCAGTTGGTCGCGACCACCCGCGCTGTATTCTAAAGCAAAGTAGTGGGATGTTTCGTAACCCCAATTTTGTTCGTCCCGAAATTCAGACATGGGTAACAGTTCAACTGCATTGACACCCAAATCGACTAAATAGGGCAGCAGTTGCATGGCATCGGCAAAATTGCCAGGTCGATTCGTACCGTATCCCAACGCACCAATATGCAGTTCGTAGATAACGAGATCTTCAACGCGACGGGGAAGGGGACGATTGGGATTAAATTCGTTTTGCCAAAACTCTGCTTCAGAGATAAATTCTGTCGATGTGGGCGAAATACCTCCTTGAAATTCTCTCAGCACTCGATCGGGATCGACAACTACCGAACAACTCACCGAACCATCAAGGTCGCGGTAATCGCCAGTATAAGCTGCGCCATTGGGATTGATATTTCCTTGACCTATCTGACAGCGGGAATACAAATCTGTTTTATACTCCACTCTGCCGTTCTGTTTCGTAATCCGATACATATAGGGCAGATGGTCAAAATTGGCGAAATTAGCGAGGGCGGAATTTGCAACATTCGTCTGCCAAATGCCATTGTTTTGTCGAGACAAAGCCAGCGTACCGCGAGCGGAGTCGATACCGGAACCGTCATCGCTGATGTAACCGCTAGTGCCACCAAAAACCACTTCTACATTCTGAGCGTTAGGCGACCAGACGGCAAATTGAATTGCTGGTTGGGGAGCCTCGGTATAGTATTTTTGCGCTCCCAGGAGACGGGAATGGGTGAGGTAATAGCGTTCTTGTTGCGGTTTACCGCTGTCAGGTTGTAGTGTAAAACTGCGGTAGCGATCGCTCGAATTACTATCGTTAATTTCAGTGGCGATACCCCACCAATCTGCACCTACTGGGCTATCTAAAATTACACCCCAACGGAATAACCAGCCAACCTGCGAATCATCTAAATCGACTGTCGTTGTAAAGCAGGGACAACCATCTTCACCAATAGATTGTTGCATGGGGATAGTCGTCCACTGCTCCGAATAGCGTCCGTTGCCGTCCCAGTTACCAGTTAAGCGGACGTTGGCAAAAATCTCTCTTCTTAATCCCGTGCAATATGTAAATTGAATGGTAGGCATAGCAAAACTCTTGTTAACGTCTTTATGTTTTTCTTTCGCTGTCGAGCATAGCCATCTGCCCAGCATCGTAGCGATCGCCCGCCACCGCAGTTGTTGGTACTGCCTTTTCAATCCGGGCGAGATCTGCCACAGACAGCTCTATTTCTAACGCCCCCAGCGCCTCAGCAAGGCGATCGCGCCGACGCGCGCCAACCAGGGGAATAATGTCCGATCCTTGCGCTAAAGCCCAAGCGATCGCGACTTGAGCCACTGTCGCCCCTTTCTCGTCGGCAATCGCCCGTAGCGCTTCGACGAGGGCGAGGTTGCAATCTAGGTTTGCGCCCGTAAAGCGGGGCAGGTGGGCGCGAAAATCGCGGGCTGTTTCGGATCGTTGTTTCGACCAGTGACCGCTCAAAAGACCGCGCGACAGGACTCCATAGGCAGCGATCGCGATGCCGAGTTCGCGGGCTGTAGGCAGAATTTCAGCTTCGATACCGCGACTGAGGAGCGAATATTCAATTTGCAGCCAGCTAATCGGGTGAACGGCTTGGGCGCGGCGCAGGGTTTCGGCTCCTGCTTCTGAAAGTCCAATATGGCGGACGTATCCCGCTTCCACCATTTCGGCGATCGCGCCGACTGTCTCCTCGATCGGCACTGTATGGTCTATACGCGCTGGTTGGTAAAGATCGATGTAGTCGGTTCCTAGCCGTTTGAGCGTGTAGGCAAGGAAGTTTTTCACAGCAACGGGACGGCAATCAACGCCAATAAAACCACCGTTAGGCGATCGCATCGCCCCGAATTTGACGGCGATAAAGACATCTTCACGCCTGCGACCTTTCAGGGCTTCGCGCAGGAGCATCTCGTTATGACCCGATCCGTAGAAGTCTCCTGTATCCAATAACGTAATCCCAGCTGCGAGAGCATCGTGTATGGTGGAGATGCTTTCAGCTGCGTCAGCGGGACCGTAGAAATCTGACATCCCCATCAACCCTAGACCCAGAGCAGAGACATTTGGACCGTTGTTACCGAGAGTGCGTGTCTGCATAACCTTCCTTCAAAAAGCGTTAATAGAAAGATACAAGATCGCGTCAAAAATTAATAATCAGCTGGTGGCGTTAGTCCCAGTTGCCCGAAGAAATCGAGCCGATCGAAGTAGAGATGATACTCAACAATCAGCCCATCTTCAAATCGCCAGAAATCGGATGCCGAGATATTGATGGTTCTGCCCGTAGGAGGCAAATCACCACCTGGCATAGCCAGAGGACCAGTCATGGTTCCAGTAGCGTGCAGCTCGAAGGCAAGCGTTCGGTCTGATTCAGCTGCCATACCGCGAATTTCGTGAGTAAAATCCGGTAGCGCTCGGAAGTGCATCAACATCCACTCTCGGTAGGCTTCACCGCCAGTAAACGATCCTATGGGGGTGCGAACGCTGGCTGACGGGGCGATCGCGGCAGCTACCATGTCTAGATCGTGGGTATTAAGTGCTGCAAAGAACTGCTCGGCTTGTGCGAGTAAAGACATACAAATACTTCTCCGGCTTAATTCATTGGGTGCTTTTGGAGAAAAGCCAGTGCAGCTTGTCCGACTTCTACGGGATTCATGCTTTGCATCCCGTGAGTTGCATTCATAATGCCGCAGCGTTCGGCTTGCGGCAGCCAGTCGATGAGAAACTGCTGCGTTTCGCGAAAACCAGGCATCGCCGCTTCACTGTCTAATCCCATCGCCGCCAAAACTGGCATAGTTGGTTTTTTCTCGACTAGCCGATCTGCCTCTGACATTCTGAATCCCCAATTGGAAATTGCCGGGAAATCAATCGTGAAAGCGATATTGGCATCAACGGCAACTCTGTCCCACACGTCAATTGGATTTGTCATATCGACAGCACTCAGAAAACTGTGTCCGCAGACATCTACCATGTAGCGCTGAGCAGCACCCAGGCGATCGCCAGCTTTAAACAGATCCATCGCTCGGTTAAAGGCATTCACGTTTGCTTCAACTGCCTCTGGTGCTTCTCTCGGCAAGTATGGTTCGAGCAGGATGGCAGAATGTACCATCTCAGGATAGGAAAGCATGAACTGGAAGCCAATTACGCCACCAAAGGAAAAAGCCAGAATGTGAGCTTTTTCAATCCCTAAATGCTCCAGTAATTGTTTAGCGTGTGCTGCACCTTCCTCAATGCTCAAACTATCTTTCTCTAACGTGCTGCCGTTGTAGCCAGCTCTGTAGTAGCTAATAAACTGGTATTTTTCAAACAGTTGGGGACAAAACTGTAGCGGTGTAATCAGACTGTCAGCAATATTCGTGCCATGAATGCACAGTACGGGTTCGCCACTCCCCACTAACGCATATCTGAGTTCGGCGTTGTTGACTTTTGCCCTTTGGTTGTGATCTATTGACCAATCGCGACCGATGTACATTGGTTGTCTCCTATGAAAATACTAAATTTCTTGCAAAAGGAATGCAGTTGGTAGTTGGTAGTTGGTAGTTGGTAGTTGGTAATTGGTAATTGGTAGTTGCCCACCTGCTCCCTTGTCCCCCTTGTCCCCCTTGTCCCCCTACTCCCTGCTCCCTACTCCCTCTAGGCTGTTAGCACTTGCCGCAGCACGTCATCCATCGCCTGTCTGTCTTGCTCGGTCAGGGAGAATGTCGTCAAGTGTCCGCCGATGCTGTTCACTTCCCAATACTTAGCGTTGGGAATCCTCTCAGCATCGCGCTTACATTCTTCCGGCGGAAACATGCGATCGCCAGTGAAAGCAACCACAAACATCTGTGCTTTAATGCGGCTGAGTGCGGCGGACAAGTCACCACCAGCACTGGGGTCGGCAGCGCGGGTCTTGCGCGATTGATTCACTAAATTGTTGGGGTCTTGGGGCAGCATAAAGGCTTCCCAGAAGCGAGACACAAAATCATCCATAGAAGCAAAGCCGATCGTCCGCCAGACTTCTTCGCCTTCACGGTAGAATCCCAGCGGTGGTAGTGTCAGCGCCATGACATGTGCTTGACGGCGCAATCCAGCTTGTACGGCTTGGGGATCGGTGTAGAAGCCGTTATTCCATGCCGGATCGGATAAAATCGGCTCCTCAATTGCCGTCCGCAACCATAAAAGAGTCCACGGAGAAGGCTTGGGAGCGCCTGCGATCGAAGCCGCGCGCTTGACCATGTGGGGAAAGCGAACTGCCCACTCATAGGTTTGCAGCGCACCGACCGACCAACCGAGTACCAAATACAGTTCGTCGATCCCGAACTTTTCAGTGACGAGCCGATGCTGAGCGATGACATCATCAGCAATGTAAGTTTGCGGGAAGGCTCCGCGATCGAATGGTGGAGCTGTGTTGCTAGGCGAGGAAGAAACACCGTTACCTAACAGCCCAGGTAAGATGATAAAGTATTTGCGCGGGTCGAGCGGACGATCTTCGCCAATATAGATTTCTAGAGCTTCTGGCGCTCCGCCTAAGAAATGTGGAAACAGAATTGCATTGTCTTTGGCTGCGTTCAATTTCCCGTGGGTTTTGTACGCTAGTTTGGCATTCGAGAGGATAAATCCAGTTGATAGTTGGAAATCGCCTAAATCGAAAATTTCTGTTTGTGTTTGTTCCGGCATTTTGACCTCTAGTGATAGTTGATGGTTAATGGTTGATGGTTGATGGTTGATGGTTGATGGTTAATTGTTGACGGCGATCGATAATTAACCTGTACGGGCGGGTTTTGACCCAAGATCTACTGTCTTAGTTGGAGATCGATTTGCTAAACCCGCCCCTACGACTTACAACTCTTGTTTGATAAAATCTGCGACTCTTTCGCCGATCGCGACGATTGTTGTATGGGGGTTGGATGAGGGGATGGCGGGCATGACGGAAGCATCTGCGACGCGCAATCCTTCCACGCCGTAAACTTTCAGTTGCGTATCTACAACTGCCATGCGATCGACACCCATTTTGCAAGATCCTACGTAGTGGTAGTAGGAACCGACATTATTAATCACCCAATCTCTGAGTGCTGCTTCGCTGTTGACTTCTGGACCTGGATTGATTTCTGTCAAACCTAACTTCGCGAAGGCTTGAGTTTGATAAATCTGACGGGCTATTTTTACCATCTCGACCATGCGATCGATATCCGATTTTTCTGCGCCATAATTGGCGTTAATTAGCGGATTAGCCATTGGATCGCTACTTGCCAAACGCACCCAGCCACGCGATAGCGGACGCACCAAACCAGGTAGTGCCAAAATGATTCTCGGATCGACAAGCTGGCTAACTGGTGCAATTGGTTGATTCGTTTGCAGGCGTTGGATGACGTTACCGAAAAATGATTCGCCAAATGGAGCGCGATGCACCAAACAAATTTCTAAATCGGGAACCAGCATTGACGGTTCGGATTTCCAAAATAAGGCAACTTCGGTCATGTTGCCCTTGGGATCGGCTCCTGGTTCGGACATCATGCCCATAGGACCGATAATCAGTGGATGGTCGTGAAAATTTTCTCCTACACCTGGTAAATCGACTACTGTAGGTATGTTGAATTGTTGCAGTTGTTCTGGATTGCCAATACCTGAAAGCAGCAATAATTTTGGCGATTGAATTGCACCTGCACAAACAATGACTTCGCGATCGGCTCTGGCAGTCTTTAAAACTCCGTCCTGCTGATATTCAACTCCTACACAACGATTGTTTTCTATTAATAGTTTTGTCGCTTGGGAATTGCTGCTTAAAGTGACATTAGGACGAGCTAAAGCTGGTTCTAAATAGGCAGTTCTGACTCCAGCGCGTTTACCATTTTTAATATCAACGTGATGCCAACCAACACCAAAATCCTCGGCATTAAAGTCTTTGACGTAAGGATAACCTAGTTCTACACAAGCATCGATGAAAGTTTGTGAAGCTGGGTTGCCTTCGTATTTAGCATCAATGATATTAATTGGACCACCTTTACCCGCAGTAGGGTTGGTGTCGTCTTCCTGATTTTCCAGTTTTTGAAAATAAGGCAGCACATCTTTGAAAGACCAGCCGGAACAACCGTTGTAAGCCCAATCATCAAAATCAGCAGCCTTACCCCTGGTGTGAATCATGTGATAAATATTGGAAGTTCCGCCGATCAGCTTGCCAGCCGCAGAATAGATTTGTCTGTTAGCTAACCCTGGCTGGGGAACGCTCATGTAAGCCCAATCGATTTCGGTCAATAGCAACTCATTCCAGCGATAGGGAACGTCAATAGCTTCCCAATTTTGAGTTCCGCCAGCTTCCAAAATTAAGATTTTGGCATCAGCAAGTTCGCTCAAGCGATAAGCAACGGTTGCACCTGCCGCACCCGAACCAACAATAATATAATCAAAAGTTTCTGTCACGATCGCCTCTCACTCCATAAATTAATTTTTGGTTTTGGAATTTTTGTTTTTAGTTCTGCCAATTTATCGAGTGGCAATAATTAAATCGGCTGCTTTTTCACCAATAGCGATAGTAGGAGCGTTCGTATTTCCGCTAGTAATTGTGGGCATAATCGAAGCGTCTGCAACTCGCAGTCCTTCTACTCCATAGACTTGAAGTCGAGCATTGACAACAGCATCGCGATCGCTTCCCATTTTGCAAGTCCCGACTGGATGCCAAACAGTGGAAGCAACTTGTCGAACATAAGCGCTTAATTCTGCTTTGCTAGTTACAGAAATTCCTGGGGCTAATTCTTCACCGCGAAATTCATCAAAAGCACGAGTATTCACTAATTCTCTCGATAATTCAATTCCTCGAATTAATACATCAAGATCGGCTTCAGATTGTAAATAATTAGGACGCAAAACAGCTAAATCTTGAGGATTGTTAGATCTTAAAGAAACAGTTCCTCGACTTTGCGGCTGCACTAAAATTGGTGCGAAAGTAAAGCCAGGGCCATCGACTTGATACTGAGGTTCTAAAAATTGTACGGGTCCAAAAAAGAATTGCAAATCGGGTGAGTTCGTACTGCGATCGATGTCGCTGCTAGTGTAAGTAAACAAACCTGCTTCGGAAAGAAGATTAGGTACGGGTTGTTCTTGCTTGCAGCTATATCCAACTCCAAATAGCAAATGATCTTGCAGATTTTTACCAACTCCTGGTAAGTCAACTACGAGCGGAATACCATGAGCTTGCAAATGTTCGGCAGCTCCAATACCAGAAAGCATCAACAGTTTTGGCGATTCAAATGTACCGCAACTAAGAATGACTTCTGCTTCGGCTTTAACTTGGTGAATTTTGCCGTCTTGCAGATATTCCAACCCAATAACCCGCTGTTTAGCAAATAACAGTCGCGTGACTTGCGCGTTAGTTTCTACCGTGAAATTGGGATGTCCGAGAATTGGTCGGAGAAAAGCAACAGCCGTACTGCAACGCTGGTTATCTTGAGTGCGAGTCGATTGATAGAAAAATGCGCCATTTTCCTGTTGTGCGCCGTTGCAGTCCCAGCCATTACCCCCATATCCCAATTCCATCGCTGCTGACACGAAAGCCTGGGATACAGGCGCGGGATTGCGATAGTTAATGACGTGTAAAGGTCCCCCTACACCTCGATATTCAGAGGCTCCCCCTTCATAATCTTCCGATTTCTTGAAATAGGGTAAAATTTCTTGGTAACTCCAACCTTCGTTGCCTAAATATTTCCAGCGATCGTAGTCGCGACGATTGCCTCGAATGTACATCATGGCATTGATTGAAGTCCCGCCGCCCAAAACTTTTCCTTGCGCAATGGAGATTTGGCGATCGCCTAAACCTGGTTCTGGTTCGGTTGAGTAACCCCAATCTGCATTAGAATCCCACAGAGAAGTCATCGACTGCATATCTGTGTTGTGGATGGCGGGGTTACTATCTGGACTGCCTGCTTCTAGTAACAAAACACTACAACCCAAATTTTTCATCAGTCGGTAGGCAATGACACAACCAGCCGCGCCAGCACCTACAATAATGTAATCAAATGTACGTTCAAAATTCATTGACTAGTCCACCTTTTTCACTGGTTTAGAAACTCATCAATCTCTTTTTGGGATAAACTATCAATGACGTTAGCAGCGAGATATTCAAGATAGTATTTGCCCCACATTGTTTCCCACAAACTAAATGTCAAATCGAAATTTTCCCCCAATTTATTTGCTAAAAAAATTTCGATTCCCCAAACAGTATCGTCGAATTCTGACTCGGTAAACTTATAACCCGCTTGCTCCGCATATGCCAAAACTTCTGGTTTAGGAAGAGTTTTTAATTTGGCTTGTAATTCAGGCTGGCGAACGAGTGCTTGTAAAAAGTTAACTACTTCTGTTCTTGCCATCGGATTTTTATTAGTTAAGAAACTGCTTTAGTTCTGCCTCAGAGAAAGTCTGAAATAGTTCTTCAACCACATATTGCAGGCGAGACTTTCCCCACATTCTTCGCCACAGACTACTGTTGGCATCGATCGCTTCACCCATTCTCTCTGTAATAATCTGAGCTTCCATACCTCCAATAACCTCAGCTAATTCCTCGCCATTAAAGCTGTAACCCAAACTTTTAGCGTGTAAAATAACTTCAGGTAAATTCTTTTGCTCGAATTTCGCAAACAAAGTTGTATCGCGATAACAAACTCTGAAAAAATCAATTACGCTTTCTTTCGACATAATCCCTATCTCCTCGATTGCATCTTTTTTAACGAAACTCTGGTCCAATAATCCAGTTTTCAGTTGTCACCATACTATGAACGTAATTAGTTTCAAAAAGATGTTCAAAATCTGGTAGGACGAATTTTTCGTATTCTGGTGAACTCAGAGCTGTCTCCAGAGATGATAAATCGTCAAACCAAAGTTGCGATACGCAGTCGAGAATAGATTCACCGATCGCGTAAAAACTATCGCGAACGTGACATTGAAGATAGCGTTGCAAACCTGGAAGTTCCATAACTTTAGCTGCATGATCGTGCAACATCGTGTGGCGAAATTCTGCTAATGGCATTCCAGCTTTTCGCTTTACCATTACTAATAGCTTGATTCGCTCGGAGTCTCTTTGTAGCGGTTCTCCTGCCATCAAAACATGAGCTGTCGTATCTAACCCGACCGTACGCCAAAATGCTGCCCAGTTCGGCTCATCTCGCCGCGCTCCTTCGATAAACTCTTTAGACTGAAGCGAAGCAATTTGTTCTGCTTCATTTTCTAGCCAAATTTCAGCAACACCACTAAAAAGAGGGTCTTCTGGCTCTGCTCCAAAAGGAATTCTTAAATCGATTAAATACCTTCTAATTTGAGGAATTTTACTGGCATAATTTATCGCATGAATGTTAATCCAGTAGTCTTGAAAGTCTTTCTCACTCATCCCTGGTCTGGGATGGGCAAAGATCAATTGATGAATCATAGTGAAGAAAGGGTGTGGGATGTGGGGTGTGGGAAGTGTGGGAAGTGTGGGAAGTGTGGGAAGTGTGGGAAGTGTGGGAAGTGTGGGGTGTAGTGGATTGTTAACTGGTCACTGGTCACTGGTCACTGATAACTGCTCCCCCAGCTCCCTCTGCTCTCTTCTCTCCCCTGCTCCTCTGCTTCCCTGCTCTCTTCCAGTCCCTAGCCGATTGCTCTTGGGACTTCATTACTGATGACGAGATCGATCAGGAAAGGACCGTTGTGGAACAGAGCTTGAGCGATCGCGGGTTTGATCTGCTCTGGTGTTTCCACGCGCACGGCTTGCACTCCCATCGCCCGTGCTAGCTCGTCAAATCGCAGATCGGGATGACACAAATCGAAAGATGCAGGAAATTCGCCTTGCGGAAGCTGCTGTTCTTGCCAATACTGCAAAATATTCAGCTTCAAAATGCGATAGCTACGATTGTTGCAAATGACAAACTTAGCATCAATATTGTGGTGCGCAGCCGTCCACAACGCTTGGATGGTATACATTGCCCCACCATCGCCTGAAAAGCCGATCGCCGTTTTGTCGGGATGGGCGAGCTTAATCCCAATTGCACCAGGAATACCCACACCGAGAGAACCGCCCCGTGTCTGAAAATAATGCCCCAGTGTCGTTGGTGGAATGTAGCGACACAGCTCTTCAGAATGAGTAATTGCCTCATCGAAGACGATCGCGTTTGGTGGTAAATGTCTGGCGAGTTCCTCAGCAAACTGTGATAAATGTAACGGTACTAAGTCATGCACAGCTTTGTCAGCTTCAAACTGTTCTGCCATTTGCTGCTTTTTAGTTTCAGCAATTTGGGCAATTCTTTGACCGACTAGCCGCTTTTGCTCGGCAGTCATGATTTTTTCTAATTCAGCACCCAGCTTGGCAAGGGTTATTTTCGGATCGCTGACTATACCTAGATCTACAGGAAAATTCTTGGCGATTTCGTAAGCATTTAAATCGATATGAACGATTTTTGCATTAGGAGCAAACGCACCGGATAAAGCAGGAAAGACTTCGGGAAAAACGTATGTACCGCAGATCAGCACGAAATCGGCTTGAGATGTAATGCGGCTGCTCACTTCGCCAAACATATGACCCAATAGCCCGCCAAACAGGGGATGGGTTGCACTCATATTTGGTTCCGATGAATCCGAACCCCAGACTTGAGCGCCAATCAATTCGGCGACGCGGGTTAATTCTGCTTGAGCGTTGGAATAAGCTATACCGTCACCGACGATAATTAGTGGTTTGGATGCTGAAGCAAGCATTGATGCGGCTTTGGCGATCGTCTCCGGTTCGGGAGCCACTCGCGTCACTGGGAGCGAAGTCGGAACAACTTCTTCCTCATTTGGTGCATCCAACACATCCATCGGCAGAGAGACAAAAACCGGACCCATCGGTGGCGTAGCGGCAATTTTGATCGCTCGACGCAATACCCGCAGCAGCGAACTCGGATGAACGACCCTGGTTGCCCATTTAGTGACAGGTTTTGCCATACTCACTAAGTCTGCTGCCATCTGCGCATCCATCGCATCATATTGGATGCCAGATTCACCTGCTAGTACGACTAGTGGTGCATGACCGCGCATCGCTTGATACAACATTCCGATCCCATTACCCAGACCAACCCCGCTATGCAGTTGCACGACGGTGGGCTTTTTGGTAGAACGAGCGTAGCCATCAGCTGCTGCTACCGCGATCGTCTCTTGTAAGGCAAGAATGTATTCAAATTCTGGATAATAATCGCTGAGTGCATCGAGAAACCCCTCTTCAGATGTACCGGGGTTGCCGAACATGTAGCGGATACCATCAGCAAGTAATTGCTCGATAATTGCAAATCTACCGTTTCTTTTTTCCATGATTTTTTCCTTTTAGAGAGGGAGTAGGGAGCAGGGAGTAGGGAGCAGTGACCAGTTATCAGTGACCAGTGACCAGTGACCAGTAACCTGTAATTTCTCCCTTGTCCCCCTTGTCCTCTTCTACTACCAGCCGTACCGTCTCAATCCCTTTTCCAAAACCTCCACCAACCGCTGACCAGTTGCATAAGAGTCTGGGGTGGAACGACCTGTGATGAAGGGGTAATCGACAATGACTGAAACTTCATGCCCGACATTACCGTGGAATTGCCCTTCTGGACCCGTGGCATCGCGCAGAATGTACTCTAGAGGATAGAAGGGAGGACCGAAGTTAATATCACCTAAGTTAGGATTGACGTTCGCTCCCATAAATCCCGTACCGTCTTTGTAGTCATATTCCAAACAATGACCTGTAACGTGCTTGCCCCAGATAATGCTTTTGCGATCGTTGATGTCGCGGGCAAAGGCAAGGCAGGGAACGCCATAACATTCGGCAGCAATGGGTTTATCCATTTGATAGAAGTTGAGGATCAGGTCGTGGATTCTTTGGTTGTTGACTAAATCCACCAGAGGACCGCTACCACCGACGATTAACATCGAATCGTATTGGCTCAAATCTTGCTCGCGAATTTCCTCAAGTCTGCGGTAGTAGGCTTCCATTTCCCGCAGAAATTTAGGAGAACTCCAATATGGTCTTTCGGGCAACCAGTCTCTTAAGCTGATTGGATTATTTAAGCGGGGATTGTTGGGGTCGTCTATAGCGCGGACTTTCTCTGCCATTTCTTGGGAAACTACAGGGCGACCTAAAGGCGGATCGACAAATGTAGCATCCATGCTAGGGGTGAGGGCTACAGGTCGTTTGCCTGTTGGAGTTGCAAAGTCCACTTGATACCCAGCAGCATCGAAGGTTTCCAGGGGACCGATCAATTCTTCGCCCCAGTAACCCCATTCGGATAGAATAATCAAAATCTTTCTAGTCATTGGAACCTCTTAATTTGTCATTGGTCATTAGTCATTGGTCATTGGTCATTTGTTGGTCATCTGTTGTCGTTTGTTGATAAGAGCGTGGTGTGTCAAACACTTCCGACTCCCAACTCCCGACTCCCGACTCCCGACTCCCGACTCCCGACTTCCGAATTCTGTTTGATTTGAGCCGCGATCGCATCGATAAATGCGTTGACATCATGTCCTGCTCGTCCCGTCACCATGTCGCCGTCAACCACAATATTTTTGGGGTCGTTTGGCTCAGAATCCAGAGGGGGTGGTACGTAAATTGCACCTGCATTCGTGATGTCTGCTAAGACAACTTCGTGACAAATCACTCGTCGTCCTTTTAGTAGCTCTGGCATTGGTGTTAGCAACCATAACCCGTGGCACAGCAGCCCTTTGATGATTTTGGGATTCGCCATTGCTTTAGCGAAGAATTGGACTGCTGGAGCGGTGCGAGTCTGTTCTGGGCTGATTTGTTGTCTTTGTGGGGGTTGAAAGTACCGTAGGCGGACGCTGGTGTAATTTGCAGCCATGATGACGGCTGCATATTCGTTGAGATCTACGTTTTGAAAGTCGATGTTGACTTCTAATGTTGCAAGGCGCGTTTCCTGTCTATTGATCCGATCTGCTACTTCTACGCTATCGACATCAGCGGCAAAGCGAACGCTGGGCTGTTCCCATAGCCGAGACATCAAATCTACGGTTGCACCTAGTTCGGCAAAGCGTGTTTGATATGCTTCGATCTCGTAGGGAATGTATTCAGTTTCAACCAGTACGGCGATTTTCTTGCCTTCAAGCATTCTCGCGGTCATTTGTTTGCTCCTACGCGCTTAAAGGCTTCAGTTGTACGACGATTTCTGCTTCCGAACCGAGTTGAAATTCTTTTTCGCTCAGATTAATTCGGAAGTTATCGGGATCGATATCATCGCGATCGCTACCATCAATGCTGATGCGGCTAACTTGCAAGCTATGAGGTCTGACAAAATCAGGTAAGACATTAATAGAGCGCTGCCGACAATTTTTATTCGGTTTGAAGTAAAGGCAGAAAGGTTGTTTCGTGACGTAAGAACTCACGTATATGTGAGCTAAATAATTTAGCTCGAAGGCATGGTAGCCGGAGATCGCATGTCCGCCTTTATTCCCATAACCACCTTGAATTACGGGCATTCCGCTTTCGGTGACTCGGAAAAAGATCCCTTTGCTGTCTTGATCGAGGAAGAATAAATTCCAGAAAGCGGCTGTCTCTTGAGCAAGTTCTAAATACTTTTGCTTTTGCGTCTCATCTTCATTACTGCAACCATGCAGAATTAAGTAGGCTAGGAGAGCTTGTTCTTGTTGCCAAAAGTCTTTTGTGTTGCTCCAAGGGAATTCTAGTGAGAATCCGTTGCTGGGATGGCGCTCTACAGTATCAAAAATTCCGCCTCGGAATAGATCGACACCAATCTCAGCCATTGTCGAGCCTAATTTATCTGCAAGCTTCATCAACTTATCAGCAAACTGTTTTGTTGGCTCTGCCGCTTCTGGGTTTTCAGCTACGGATTTATCAGCTGTAAAGTAGTAGTAATTAGCAACGCGAGTTAGGTTCCAAGCAATCTTTAAGTTGTGTCCGATCACGGCACGATTTTGCTGCCAGCGCCAAGATTGGTCTGGTTGCCAATTGCGGAAAAACCTCTCGTTCACAAATGGTATGCTCGAATCTGGATCGGGAAACTGCTCGATGATAATCGTGCTGGTTGTGTGGAGAATCTTTTTGCAGATATTTAAAAACTTCTGAAGTTCTTCAAAGTTGCCACAAGTTCTTGGCAATGGCTCAAGAGCTAAGATCAGATTGACCAAATAAGCTGGAATATGGTCTCCAATAGAATTCCAATTTTTCCTCGCTTGATTGTCGCCTAACGCCTCATTATCCCAGCTTAGGGTTGCATAATCGAGGTGTGAGAAGTAATCTCCAAAAGCATTCTCGCCATACTTCGATTCAAAATCTAGATAGTAATCGTTAAAGGTACGAATTGTTCGTTGAATATCATCTAGTACTTCCCAGTCGAGAGTAATTCGATAGTATTGGGCTAATCCAGCTAAGGCATATATTTGTTCGTAGAGCGGAATTGTGTTGAGATCGTCACTATTTTGCGATGTCATGTACAGTTGATAGCTGTAATCTGTTTTGCGCTTACCAGATGCCCAAAAACAATGTTTGCCATCGCTAGTTAAGCCGCGAAAAGTTTCTCTTTGATACTGGACTCCCGCACGCGCCGCAGATAAATAGCTTTCGCATCCAGTGAGTAAGTAAGCAGAAGAGAGACCGTAGATCAATCGCGATAGCGTCGAACTTTCTTGCAGGTTATCATCGGTACGCAAACCGATAATGTTTAAGTTAGTCTGATACAGTTTGAAATCATCAATTTCATAAGTCATCTTATTTGGAAATAAGAAACCTAACCAAGTATCAGCTAAACGAGCAATTTGAACCAACCACCAATGCGTTTGCTCGAACAGAAATTTGCCGTCAGGAGCATGTAAGATATTAATAATTCGCGCATCGAGGCGACGATTGGGATCGTCTTCAAGATAAACGCCTTGGACGGCAACTAAGCGATCGCGTTGAATATATTTCTTGACTAACTGTGACGGACTCCAAGCAAAGCCTTCAGGGGTTGGATAGCGATCGCGATTAATTCCATCTAAATTTTGTACAAACTGAAATTGGGTTTCTCTACCCACATTGACGACTAGTTCGTCACCACTTCTACATTTAATATGAAAGGCTGCTTCTTGTTCTCTGATTTCAGTCACGTTACCCATTAGGGTCGTACTAATTGTAAACTGTCTCATTGGTTTTGTCCTCGATTTAGGGCTAATTACGCTATATCAATCATCAAAAATGTATCGGATTCTCAAATTCGTAATTGATGCAATGCAGAAATTGCCAACTCCTATTCACAAAATCTCTATTTCAGCTTTTTCAAAATAGAGCATTAATTGGAGAAAGTTTTAAGTAGAGCTATGTCCATACATCTCGATTGTTTGACTGCATCACCTTTGGTCGGTTGCCTCAGTTTTATTTGTTCTATGTTTATTAGTGTATGTAAGATAAACTCGAACATCAATGGACATTCTTTTTGTGTGATTGGTTGTTTTTTTTGTCTTATTTCTCACAAATAGATTTGTAGACTAATGTTTTATATTCGTAGTGACCTTCAATCAAATTGACTGAATTTATGCCAATGAAAAAAATATTTACATTCAAATTATTGAATTAAATTATTGAAAAAAATAGTAGGGTGAGCATTGCCCACCCTACTTGTGACTTTTAACTTTTGATTTTTAACTTTTGTGCTAGCCGCGATACATAATTCGCCATGCTTGGGGGGGTGTGCCGTTCAGTCGTCGAAATAGGCGAATGAAATAACCCGCATCACAATAGCCAACTGCTTCGGCAATTTGAATTACAGCCAGATCGGTTTCTAAAAGCAAGCGACGAGCTTCTGTCATGCGACGTTCGACAATCCAACTTAGTACGGTTTTGCCAGTTTCTCGGCGGATCATGTCAGTTAGATAAGCGGCAGAAAGATTAACTTCCTTAGCCACTTCTTGCAGTCCAATGGAGTTGCAATAATTAGCATCAATAAAGCGCAAAACTTGTTTTACTATTGGGCGAGTTTGAGGCGAAGATTTTTTTGATTCAGGTAGTTCAGATGCAGTGAGTCTAGCAGTTTCTATCAGTAATAGAATTAATAGAGCGCGAGTTGCTTCGGTAAAACCAAATCCCCGATCGCAAAGTTCGCTTTTGAGTTGTCCCAGTAGAATTAACCAGCGCGATCGAATCTCAGTTGGTACATAATAATGCTTGGTTTGGGCATTTTCAGTTTGAACAAATGAGTTCAGCAGGCGATCGGGCAACATTAAGAGCATATCGGCTTCAGCACGGGCAGGGTTAAGAGCTTCGGCACTGAAACCAACAACCCACTTAGTTGCATCATCGAGTCCACTCGGATCGTGAACCTCACCAGGAGCGAGTAAAAATAGATCGCCAGGTTTAGCCCAAATAGGGCGATCGCCTATTGAATACCAACCTTCACCGTCTTCAACAAAAAAAAGTTCAAAAAATGTATGAGAGTGAGGGCGTGATAATTGTGAGTTTGAAGAGCCTGTAGAGTGAAATACTATTATCCTTTGTTGCTCGGGGGTTTGTTCAGGTAAAGTCAGAGTCCGCAGTGGAATTGCAACGCGATTAGCTAACTGCATGACAAAATATGATATAAAGGCTACTCTACTTAATCACTACAGGCAGAGTTTGCTATTTTCCAGAATAATGCTTAAATATTCGCCGAGCTTTTCTGATGATTTGTAATAGAATCCTGAAAAAAAGGAAGTTTAAAAAAAGTGTGTGCGTAGTTGAAGAAGATTTAAGTAGCAAATTTTACTACTCGAAGCAAATCTATTTTTTATTGATAATTGAAATTATGCTTATTGAGCATAACTGTCTTTTCTCATCTATATACGTGCTGTTTGCGCTGTAAACCAACTATGCTCTTATTATAATATTATTAAGAATTAGTGATGTTGGCAGAAAGATGACTTTTATCATACGCGATCGCTGCTCTATTTCAGTGGTTGGAATCGATTGGGATCGGCATACAGCACTATCTTTTCGAGTTTTAGTCTTCTGTTCGCATTGCACGAGTGTCATATTGTCACTAAAAACACTCGATTTTGCCCAGTCATTTCAGTTTTCAAAGCTTTGCACAACAGCCACTTTCAGCCTTTCAAGCAGTTAGGCTTGTTAGTATAAAATATTGCATTCACTTCTAAAAAGCTAGTAGAAGGGGACAAAAAATAACCTTTGCTTGCATCTGATTCAGGAAAAGCACTCCTGCGATTAGAAATCGTAACCAGACAGACAAAATCTGCCTACGCAGGTTTCAAAGCTTTTTCATTAGTTTTTGCTTTACATACTTTGTGCCTGTGGCCTGCGAATAGAATAAGTCTTTTGCACCTTATATTTTTTGCCCAAATCCTCCCGCTTGGCTGGAGCGTCGGAAACCAGAGCCACTAATTCAGCATTTTCAGCATTGGCAAAGGCTGGTAGTACCGCGACTTGGGAAATCTATCCCAAGTCAACTACTGCATAGCGAATTTTACGCTTTTCATTTGAGGCTGTCATGTGTTACTTCTGGCTTTCGTCTATGAATGCAATTGGGCGATCGCTACTTAAGAAAGGGGTGCGGGGTGTAGTGAAGAGAATTCGGAATTAATTGCGACTTGTCTTGCTCCCTGCTCCTTTTTTATAGAACTGTTAACAATGGTTTAAAAGATCTTGCGTGATGATGGTCATTGGTCATTCGTCATTAGTAATAGGCAGAAGTCGTAGGGGCGGATTTAGCGCATAGATTGACAACTGAAACCGAAAATCTGGAGTCAAAACCCGCCCGTACAAGGTAAGAGGTAGGAGGTGTTTCACGCACCATATCAAGCAGCGATCGCCAATTCCCATGCTTTCCTCCATTTATGACTCTATTTATGAATTGCATTGATTCGCTTTCTAGCAGCGATCGGAAATCACCTAAATCTTTTTCAGTCCCTCCAATCTGATTGGCTAAAATTAATAACTGACTTCATTTGTGCCTCTTGTTTGAAGTCGATCTCGTAGCTCGTTTTTCTCTATTTTTCGTAACACATTTAACAAAAAATTCGGATAAAATGGAGTTTGGCGATCGAAAAATTTGATTTTTTGTTTTCAATTTTGTTTTAAACTTGTTTCATTACTACTAACTATCAATTTGACCAAAAATAAGTAGCTTTTAACAAGCAGCGCAAAGCTACCGGTTGCTTTTAGAACAGTTACCGGGATATTTCCTTACTAGTAGATAGCGATCGCGCTTGATGTTAGTCAAGGCAGTAAAAAAACTTAGCCATGAGTTTTTGAGCCACTCTTTTGATGATTTTGAGAGGCGGATTCATCAGTATTTACTTATCTTAATGATAGTGTAACAACACCTAAATATTCAAGAATTTTTGTGAGTTTTGCATAAAGCTAGAATGAGAAAGTTCTCACATTCTTCTAATACTGGTAGCAACATGGATGAAATTTAATCGCAACTGATTTATATAGAAATCGATAAAACTATTCAACCGCGCCGCTTTGTATCTTAAACAATCAAAGTGACAATCTCGTAACAAGAACAAGATTTAATAATTGGCATTGAGGTATTATTTAATACTTAAATAATATGATTTTTCAAATTCATTTATCCGATGATAGATAAGATTTTTTAGTAAGGTGGACATTGCCCACCTTACTTTTGAATTTCACGAAGAATGTTGTGGAATTACTCTTCCACAGGGATAAGTCGCGATCGGTTGTTCTGTAGCAGCATCAGCCACCGCAGCCGGAATCTTATCTGTAGGTTGAGTTTTAGCGGCTAAGTAATCGGTGCGGAGTTGTTCTAGTATCTGTTCGCGGCGATCGTATAGGCGTTTCAGGGGACGCTGGGGACACTGGTTGAGAACGTATGCGGTAACGAGGGGAAGGGCGATCGTGCTGTCGGTATAACAGACAACTGTACTAGGAAGTTCTTCAGGATCGATTTTTCCCCAACTGACAGCTTCGCTGGGGGTAGCTCCAGATAAACCGCCAGTATCGGGACGCGCATCGGTAAACTGGATAAAGTAATCGTGTCCCCGTTCTTCCAACCCTAGTACTTCGTGAAGTTGGGGTTGGGTTTGCAATAAGAAGTTTTTGGGACTACCACCACCAAGGATTAACGCCGCGCTTTTCCCTTCAGATTCTCTAGCAGAATAGGCGATCGCAGCTGTCTCATTCACATCCAGCGACGGATCGAGAATTAATTTCGAGCCTTCCAAAGCCAAAGCTGCAACATTCATGCCAATTGAACTATCTCCAGGCGAAGAAGTATAGATCGGTACGCCGCATTCATAAGCCGTCGCCAGTAAACAAGAATGCTTTACCCCAACTTGCTTTTCAACTTCGCGGATGTATTTACCCAGCAAGTAGTGGAATTCTGCCGTTCCCATGCGTTTTTGGAAAGGTTCCGCTTGAAGAATCTTACGAATGAAAGCATCAGTTTCCAGCAGCACGTCATAACCGAACATAATGTCATAAATGCGAATCGTGCCTTCCTGACGCAACTTCACATCGTCTACAAACGGATTACCCTTATACAGTTCAAAACCTAACCCATAGTGCATGTCGTGATAGAGATTCGCACCAGTACTGATCGCCCAATCGATAAAACCATGCCGAATCAGGGGCGCTAAAGCAGAAACTCCGTATCCAGCAGGGGTCATGGCTCCCGATAGGCTCAAGCCTACAGTGACACCCTCGCGAAACACTTCTCGACTCAACAACTGGCAGATTTCCCGCAATCTTGCTGAGTTATATGCCGTGAAGTAATTATCGATCAGATCCACGACGCTAACATCTGCCGTCATAGGCGCGGGGTCAATTTTGTTGCTGGGTAGTTTTGACATTGTTTATCTCCTATTTAGAGGACAAGGGAGACAAGGAAGCTCTGGGAGCAGAGGGGCAAAGAGGGTGCAGAGGGAGCATTGCAATTCCATTGTCTGCGCATCCGCGCATTCAAAATTGCTACGCCAACTACTAACCACCCATTACCAAAATCTAAAATCCAAAATTCCCCGACTCCCGACTCCCGACTCCCGATAAAAACAGATACGCCGATCTAATCTAGCGATGTTTCACCTACTTGTTGCAACGCCTTAAGAAAGCGATCGCATGTCGATTGACTAAAACAGACAAGAATGACTTGTGAGAGCGAATCATTGGTAGAAAAAAAAGCCTGAACTTCCCTCACAGCAATTTGTGCGGCGCGATCGATAGGAAAGCGATACACACCCGTGCTGATAGCGGGAAAAGCAATGGTTTTAATTTCATGTTGCACTGCTAAAGTCAAGCTACTGCGATAACAACTTGCTAAAAGTTCATCCTCACTGCGATCGCCACCTTCCCACACTGGACCGACTGTATGAATCACCCACTTGGTGGGTAAGTTATACCCTTGAGTAATTTTAGCTGCACCTGTGGCACACCCCCTCAACTGACGACATTCTGCTAACAACTGGGAGCCAGCCGCGCGATGAATTGCCCCATCTACGCCGCCACCACCCAACAGTGAATTATTGGCAGCATTAACGATCGCATCCACCTGCAACTGAGTAATATCACCTTGAATCACTGAAATTCTGTCTGCCATTACCAACCACCAACTACCAACTACCAATTACCAATCTATTTCAACATCAAACAGCACCCAGATTTTGTTACACTTTGGCTGGATATCTTTGAGATCGATTTATGACTGCCACCCAGATCGAATCCCATTCCCTCAGTGCGATCGCTCTTTCTACTCGCGATGCTGCGCGTCAACTTGCAGTCTTATCTACCGAAGCAAAAGATCGAGCAATTGAAGCGATCGCTCAATCGTTAGAAGCCCAATCTGAGGAAATTTTGGCAGCAAATGCGGCTGATTGCAAGGCAGCTGAGGCTGAAGGAATTGCCAAACCACTCTACAACCGCCTCAAATTGGATGCAACTAAACTTAAAGGTGCGATCGCGGGGGTGCGAGATGTGGGTAAATTACCCGATCCCGTCGGTGCAGTGCAGATTCATCGCGAATTAGATACAGGGTTAGTTCTTCAGCGAATTACTTGCCCTCTGGGAGTATTAGGTGTCATCTTTGAAGCTAGACCCGATGCAGCAATTCAAATCTCCTTATTGGCAATTAAATCGGGAAATGGTGTCATCCTCAAAGGTGGTAAGGAAGCCGTGCGATCTTGCGAGGCGATCGTGAAAGCGATCCACCACGGACTTTCTCAAACAGAAATTAACCCAGCCGTAGTCCAATTGCTGACAACGCGAGAAGAGACAATGGCGCTGTTGCGATTAGATGAATATGTCGATCTGATTATTCCAAGGGGTTCTAACTCTTTCGTGCGCTTCGTACAAGAAAATACCCGCATTCCTGTTTTAGGTCATGCAGATGGTATCTGTCACGCTTACATAGATAAAGCAGCCGATATTGCCAAGGCAGTAGAAATTACTGTTGATGCCAAAACACACTATCCCGCTGCTTGCAATGCCATAGAAACTCTATTAGTACATCAATACATTGCCCCTGAATTTCTACCGTTAGTTGCCCGTGCGTTACAAGAACGTCAGGTAGAATTGCGCGGAGACGATCGCACCCGCAAAATTATTGATGTAGCCGTAGCAACCGAGGCAGATTGGACGACGGAATACAGCGATTTAATTTTGGCAATTAAAGCGGTAGATTCTCTAGAAGAAGCGATCGCCCACATCAATACTTATGGATCGCGCCATACAGAGGCGATCGTCACTGAAGATCCGACAACTGCCAAAACATTTTTAGCCCAAGTCGATGCAGCAGGAGTTTATCATAACTGTTCGACTCGCTTTGCTGATGGCTTTCGTTACGGCTTTGGTGCAGAAGTTGGCATCAGCACCCACAAATTACCACCCCGTGGTCCTGTTGGTTTAGAAGGATTAGTTACATATAAATACCAGCTAACAGGCGACGGACACATCGCTGCTACCTACACGGGGACGAATGCTAAATCTTTTACTCACAAAGATTTATAGCGATTTTCATTTAATTTCGACTAGTAGGGGCGCAAATTGTGCGCCCCTACAGACAACTATCCATTACCTAAAAAAACTAGCATATGGCGCATCCTCAACGCATTCAACCTGCTGCTGGTCAAGAATCAGTTTGGGATTACCCCAGACCTCCTCGATTAGAGGATGTTAACAAGCAGATTCAAATTATTTTCAATGGTGTAGAAATTGCCAATACTCGCCATGCCAAGCGCGTACTCGAAACCAGCCATCCTCCAGTTTACTATATCCCGCCTAGCGATATTAAAATGGAGTACCTCGTCAGAACACCCAATTCGAGTTTTTGCGAATGGAAAGGTCGAGCGGGATATTACACCATTGTTGTCGGTGACAAACAAGCTGAGAATGTAGCTTGGTTTTATCCCGACCCAACGCCGAGTTTTGCCACAATTAAGGATTATGTAGCTTTTTATGCCCATGTTATGGATGCTTGCTATGTCGATGGGGAAAAAGTACAGCCTCAGCCAGGTAACTTTTATGGCGGCTGGATTACGAACGATATTGTCGGACCATTCAAAGGTGTTCCTGGTAGTTGGGGTTGGTAGTTTGTCGAGCGTCCGCTAGAACTGAATCATCGGTGAGACCGCCAATACCGTAGCCAACCCCAATTCACATAGAATCCAAGCCGAGGTACTTCGTGGTACAAAGCTTTCGCCTAGTTCCTAACAAACCAAAAAGTGGTCTAATTCAAGTTGCCTCTAACATTTGGACAATTGAGGCAAAGGAGTGCGTCTGCTTCCGTCCTCCGATGCAGCCCCGCTATCCCTATACGCATCGTTCAGTCGTCATTCGCCTCGACGACGATAGCCTTTTCATTCTTTCTCCAATTCAACTCAATCCCGATATCCGTGCCGATATTGATACGCTTGGGGTTGTAAAATACCTCGTCTCACCCAATCACCTACACCACCTATACCTGGGAGACTGGAGCCAAGCGTATCCTGATGCCAAGCTCTATGCATCACCACGACTAGCTCTAAAGCGCAAGGACTTAACCTTCTACAAAACATTGTTTACAGATATACCTGAACTCGAATGGGCTGGTCAGATCGATCAGTGCATTTTTGGGTCGGGAAACGGATGGTTTGATGAGATTGTTTTTTTTCATCAGGGATCGCGCACCATAATCTTTACCGATCTGATTATGGATTTCGTTCCATCGACCTTTTCATCTATTTCGCGCATTACCACTCGCTGGAACCAAATGTATCAGCATACGCCGCGTGGCGTGCAGTACGCGCACATCTTTGACAGAGCATCTTTGCGTAATTCTCTTCAGACCGTTCGTGCTTGGGAGCCTGAACGTGCAATAGTTGCTCACAGCCCCTGGTTGTGTGTAGAGGGAAAGGAACAGGTTGCAAACTTCTTAGAATCAGCCTTCGACTGGCTTGCTCCGCAGTCTCCCATTGTTGAAGGCGTGATGGCTATGGCGCGGTTTTCAACACTTCTATTAGTTATCCTGCCAATTCACGCACTAATTGTGTTGACTGCCGATATCATCTATCCACGACTTATAAAACAGGATAGGAGTAAATAAACTCTTCTTACCGATACCCAGTTGTACAGCAGCCTAACGTTAATCGTTCTGGCGAATATTTTGAATTCGATCGCCCTCTTAGAAATGAGTTGCAAAACTGTTGACGCGATCGCAACTTAAGGTAAAGTTAAATTCATCTTTTGCCAGTGATTTCTACACTTGGCGCTTTAAAATTTTTAACCTCAATGTCTAGCTAGTATTGGTAGCATCTAGAATGTTTGTGCTTGGTAATGTTTACGCTCAGCCCATCGTGGTGAGGTTTCCTATGTCCGAGTTGGAAATCGACGCAAGCAGAGAAGAAAGAATCGAAATGGAAGTCGTCGTTGATGCTTATGACGAAGAAGAACGGCGACTAGGTTGGTATTACTATCTCGATAACAAAGTTAAATTTCCTTTCAACGCCATTTGGATTTCAGAAGAGCGTCCGATTGATTCGGAAGATGAAGTAGAAATCGAAGGTGAAGAAGTCGAAGTTATCGGAATGGCATCGGAAGAAGAATGCCAAGACGATATGTATGTAGAAATTGTTTATCAAGAAGAGGGTACGGAAGATACTTTTGCCGTACCTTTATATGATGTCGTACCGATGGAAGTTGATGACGACACGTTAGAAGCGATCGAAGATTGGTACTATTGGGTCGAGCGCGGCTATGAATGGTAATTGAGGGAGCAGGGAGCAGGGAGCAGGAAGCAGGGGAAGAAAATAGTTTTAGTTTTTTCCTTGTCCCCCTTGTCTTCTATTTATTCCCGTAATAAAAAGCGACTTCCTTATCCTTAAGTGGAGCAAAACCAGCGTCGAGTAACATTTGGTTGAGTTCCGCTTGGGGGATGTGCTTCGCACCGATGCGCACGATCCGCGATCGCATCGTATTTGACACGCCACTGCGCTGTCTTCCTGCTTCTAGCGCCATGACTTGATGGTAAAGTTCCAACTTGACAGGAGGAATTGGGGAGCCGTCCAAATCGATCCCGTCCGCAATTGCGCGATCGACGGCATCTGCTCCTAAAGTGTTATCTAGTGACGTTTCCGCAGACATGGCTATATGAGAAGATCTACGGATGCATTCTACCAAGAGAGATTGGCAAAATCAAAACAAAAAGCATCGACAGGAATTTTTCTGTTACAAATGGAAAAAATCTGCTCGGTTGTGCGTGAAGCGAAGCTATCCCGAAGGGAATCGCCTACTTGTCACTCTCAACATTTTCGATCTAACCTCAAGCCAGCCACTCACAAGCGCCACTATGTCAGACTCTCTCAAACCCAACTCCAACGACCGTTCGTTGCAAAGAGCATTTACTAACAGGATTGTAGACGAGTATTTTGACCATACTGAAAGTTGGTTGCGGGCAATTTTGCGCATGTCTATCTTTTCTCTGACTTACATTGACGGACACTCAGCCATGCTAATTGAATGCCCCAACCAGGCTGTAGCTAGGCGACTCAGCCGCAAAATAACCCCTCTACAACAAGTAGTATCTTACATCAGTAGCAGCTACCCATATAGCCACCGCGTCTTGATTTGCTACCAAGAAGCAGAACGGTCGAGCTGGCGCTGTTTTGACACAAATACTAATACGTGGAAGAGTTGGGAGAGCTTGCAAACACCTACTGCAACCAGCGATCAGTGAACCGTTATCAGTTGTCGGGGCGGGTTTAGCAAGCAAATTCACGGGCTTTAGCCATAATCTTTCGTTCAAAACCCGCCCGTACAGTTATCAGTTGTCAGTTGTCAGTAGCCCCTCGTCGTGTTGCTAAACCAGCCAGTAACGCACCTACAACTTCGCCAACCCAAAATCCAGTCGTACTACCTTGCCAGAGCGCTCCTGGTATCACCCAAGCTTGACAAATTTCCTTGCCTCCCCACTGGAATTGTTGACAGTTTTGCTGGTGTACCCATGCACTAATTTGCCCACCTGCGATCGCACTCACACACCCCGATCCTAAAGCGACTAAGGTGCAAACCAACATTCTTTTTTTGTTTGTCATCAGTCATTAATCATTGGTCATTATTCATTTGTGAGAGCGTGGTGCATGGTGCGGGATCTCTGCTCAGAAAAACACTACCTCAGTTGTTCTAGTCATTTGTCAAGGGGATCGCTTGGCAATTATTTTCATTTTCAACTAATGACAAATGACGACTGACGAACTAGCCAGTATTTCTCATCCCAGCAGCGATTCCGTTGATAGTTAACAATGCACCGCGCAACAATTCGCCTTTACTATGACGGGAATCGATGATACCTGTCGTACTCGGATTGCTGTACTGCCGCAGTCGCTTTAGCAATGAAACTTGCAAAAATCCTAATGGTACAATCGTCGCGCTGCGCAACTGTACGGACTGCTGTAGGACTGGATCGCCGTCGAGCAGGCGTTTATGACCTGTAATACTCAGTACTAAGTCAGTTGTGAGGTGAAACTCTTGCAAAATTTGCTCGAATAGCCGCTCAAATCGTTCTAAGTCTTGAGGTTTCGATAACTCCTTGACGTAGTGGTGAGCGATTTGCATGTCTACTTTTGCCAGCGTCATCTCTACTTTAGAAATTGCCATTTTGAAGAAGGGCCACTTCATGTAGAAATAACGTAACAATTTGAGGTGTTGCTCTGGTTCCTCGTTTAAAAATTCCTGCAAAGCCGCACCAACACCATACCAAGCAGGTAAGAGAAAACGGCTTTGCGTCCAACTAAACACCCAAGGAATTGCCCGCAAACCACTTAAATCTTTTTTTCCACCTTGTCGTCGGGCGGGGCGAGAGCTGATTTGCAACTGACTGATCTCATCAATTGGAGTCACTTGGTGGAAAAAGTCAATGAAATCTGGTTGCTCGTAGATCAGGGCGCGATAATGTTGCCGCGATCGCGCTGCTAGCTCTTCTAATATTTCATTCCACGGTTGAATATTATCAAATCCCGTGCGTAACAAGCTAGCCTGAATCACGGCAGTCGAAATCGTTTCCAAATTGTAAAGTGCCAACTCTGGCAGCGAGTATTTAGAGGCTAAAACTTCACCTTGTTCGGTAATCTTAATTCTGCCATTAATACTATGTCCGGGTTGAGCCAAAATCGCCTCGTATGCAGGACCACCACCGCGTCCTACTGAGCCACCGCGTCCGTGGAAAATTCTCAAATCGACTCCATGCTGTTCGGCAACTTGTTGGAGTGCTTTTTGCGCTTTGTGAATTTCCCAATTGCTGCTGAGAAACCCAGAATCCTTGTTGCTATCTGAGTAACCCAACATCACCTCTTGTAAGTGAGGAGTCAGTGGTGAGAATTCGGAATTCGGAATTCGTTGCGACTTGTGACTTGAATTGTCTCCCTTGTCCCCCTTGTCTCCCTTGTCTCCCTTGTCTTTCCCAGCTCCCTCAGCTCCACCAGCTCTCTTATACCCTCCTGCCAACAAAGCGCGATAAAACTTCAGCTCGAATAACTGTTGCATGATGCTGGGGGCGCGTTGCAAGTCTTCTACTGTCTCAAATAGAGGTACAACTTGGATCGTCCCGATTCCCGTTGCTGGATCGTAGAGTCCAGCTTCTTTAGCTAGTAACAGCACCTCTAGCAAATCGCTCAGATCGCGGCTCATGCTGATAATGTAAGTCTGGCAAACCTGTACGCCAAACTCTTGCTGTAACAAACGCACGACGCGCAAAGTTTCGATCGCTTCGTTGGTTTTTTCACTAAAAGGTAGTTCGGCGGGAATCAACGGACGACGAGTCTGCAATTCTCCCGACAACCACTTGACTCTTTCTGCTTCTGATAATTCGTTATATGACTGAGGCAGAATTTGTAGATATTCCAACACTTCATTAAAAGCATGGGCGTGGCGAGAAGATTCTTGACGAATATCGAGGTGAGCTAGGTTAAAGTCATAAATTTCCACCTGGCAGATCAGACTGTCCAGTTCTCGGCAGTTTAAGCCTGTTTCTGACAAGTTGCGTTGAATTAGTCGTAATTCCGCGAGAAAGTCAAGCCCAGATTTATAGACTGCCGTAGTGACATTCTCTTCTTGAATTTCTTGCTTGCGCAGATTCTTGTTGTATAGGCGCGCGTTACGCTCGAATGTATTTTCTAGTCGCTTCAAAATGTAGGCAAGCTTGAGCCGATACGGTTCTTGACGATACCGCAGGGCAAGTGCTTCATACACTTCGTTCATCTGCAACCGATCCTGCTCCAGAGATTCTAATAAATCTGGCAGGACATCGCTCCAGTGCAGCGATATGCTCAATAAGTTCGTCAGTCGCTTGACTGAATGAATGTATTTTTCCAATACCAACTGG
Source organism: Chroococcidiopsis sp. (assembly GCF_051657925.1). Classification (NCBI taxonomy): domain Bacteria; kingdom Bacillati; phylum Cyanobacteriota; class Cyanophyceae; order Chroococcidiopsidales; family Chroococcidiopsidaceae; genus Chroococcidiopsis; species Chroococcidiopsis sp. The sequence goes on along the minus strand of NZ_JBOFLP010000295.1, from coordinate 1,989 downwards.
CGCTGATAGCAAGCCGTTTGCCACGTAACCTGGGGTGTCACTGAGGGGTTGCCATCCCGATCCGATCCTACCCAGGAACCAAATTTGCAAAAGTTATTACTAGGCGGACGCAAGCGGGGAAAGGCAGCTGCCAGAGCGTGTTTAAATCTGTGATTCAGCAGGGGAATTTGCTCGAACAGAACTTCTTTGAAGTAGTGCAGGGCGTACTCTACCTCATCTAACACTGCTGGCTTAAACTGGTGTAACTCGTCAGTGCGCCACCAAAGGCGAATTTCTTCTGTTAGCTGTTCCCGCAGGGCTTCTGCTTCCCAAGGATTAGCACCTTCAATACTACCCGTACTTTCCTCAATCTGATCGAGCTGTTGCAGTAGCTTGGCTAAGCGTCTTTGCTTATCGCGAATTGTAGAGCGCACAATCTCAGTTGGGTGCGCCGTGAAGACTAATCTGACATCTAATTGGTCGATCAACCGTTGGATATGTTGCGGCGGTACGTTCATCTGCCGTAGATGGGGAAACAAGGTGTGGAAAGTCCCTTGTTTTTGCTGCTGCTGGGTAGCGTGCCAGTTTTTTTCTAACAACTCTACGCCAGGATCTCGATTTACATCTGCTGTTTGATGTCCGTTAATTGTAGAGGTGGGTTGTGGCGTTTGATGTAACTGCTTAGCTGCTTTTTGATGCAAAGCGCGACTGATACTCAGTTGTTGGCGTTGCTCGTAGTGTTGCTCGACAATGTTAATCAACTGGAAATAGAGTGCAAAGGCACGCGCAGCGCGAATTGCTTCGTTCAATTCTAACTGAGAGATTAATTGAACGACTTCCGAGATTTGCTCGTCGATCGCTTGTCCTTCTGACGAGCATAAATCGCGTAATTGCGCCAAGAGATTCACTAATTCTTGACCGCATTCTTGTTTCAGAACAGACTCCCACAACTCCTCTACTGTTTGCAGGCGTTGCCTCAAGAACAAATCAAAGGGAGAGGTGTTGATAGTCAAAGCTTCATCATGGGAGTGGAGGAGCGAAGTCATAGGGTCTGTTCGAGTAGAGCCAGGAACAATTAATAATTGTAGAGTTGAATGCTGTCCTAATTCGTTGTCGAAGCGACAATCTTTATCTTTAATCGAAATCCTGACGAATTAGGCACGATGCAAATTATGCGTCACTAGGTTCTGTCGTCTCTGTTTCGGGAAATGGCAAAACTGGCAAGCGATCGCCACGAAATACTTCTTCACTGGCTTGCCCAATAGCTGTTACTGCCTGAGCCACAGCTTTACCTCCAACTAGCCCAAGTAGTAGAGAGCCAGTACCGAGCTGCAATAGGAAATTGTTGGGAATTGAAAAAAATAATACTCTTACGCCTGCGGTTTCTTTGAGGTTGGAATTGGAAGTAGGCATCTAAACCTCGATTGGAGTGAGTCTTTACCTCTATTTTAGGAGGCGCGATCGCGAAAATTACGACTGTTTAAGTTCCCTGCTAGGGCTGCTGGAATCTAATTTTTTTCATCCCGCTTTAGAAATATACCTCATTACATTTAAATATTTCCCCACTGAGGATTTTTCAAATTTATACTACTTTGAACCAACTATTTACCTACTAATTCTGCTTGACGAAGCAGTGAGTGCGCTCACTTCATCTGCTGCGATCGCTATAGATTTATTGCGAATATTGCCTACAGACAGAAATTTCTCTCTTTAAATATAACTTTTTTTTATATATGTCTCAACTTAATATTACTTAATAAAATTAGCAATATGTGAAATTTTTGCTGAAGTTGTGTAAAGATACATTTACAGGCAACCAAGTACGAAGCCTGATTCATACCAAAGCAAGCAACATTATCGTTGTTTAATTAGCAATACATAGAACCATGACAACCACATTACAAAGACGCGAAAGCGCCTCCTTGTGGGAACAGTTTTGTAACTGGGTAGCCAGCACCGAAAACCGCCTGTATATTGGGTGGTTTGGCGTGTTGATGATCCCAACACTAC
>NZ_JBOFLP010000294.1:0-14125 GCF_051657925.1 Chroococcidiopsis sp. | reverse complement strand
TACCAGTAGAACCAGATGTATAGATAACGTAGCTCAGGTTTTCCGGCTTGACTCCACTATCAGGATTGGCGATCGCCTCTGGTTCGATCTCGTCCCACATCGTATCGATCGGGATAACACTGACACCAGGCTCGACAACTAAATTGCTAATTAACTTTTGCTGGGTGACGATAACCGTAGCTTGAGAGTCTTGCAGCATGAAGCCAATTCGGTCTGGGGGAAAATCTGGATCGAGGGGAACGTAAGCACCCCCTGCTTTGTGAATTCCTAGTAGCGCCACCATCATTAAGAGCGATCGCTCTACGTGCAACCCTACTAAAACGTCGGGACCTACGCCTTGTTGTTGTAAATAACGAGCTAGTTGATTGGCTTTGGCATTCAGCTCTCCGTAGGTTAACTGTTGCTCCTCAAAAGCAACGGCGATCGCATCGGGGTTGAGGGTGACTTGCTGCTCGAACAACTGATGGATGCAGCAATCTCTAGAGTATGGTTTTACTGTTTGGTTCCACTCCACCAAAATTTGGTGTAGTTCTGTAGCGGAGAGTAACGGGAGTTGGTACAGTAATTGTTCGGGATGTTCGACACAGGCATCGATCAGACTCCGAAGTTGCTGGGCGATCGCCGCACTATTGACTTCATCGATCGCTCCAGCGTGAATCAATTCCGGCAAGCTGCCATCTTCATAGGCAACCAGGGCAATTGTTGCTCCTAAATCAGCCCACTCCAGTCGATTGGGGTTCTCCACTAGAACAATTGTTACTTGGAGGGCATCTTGGGAAAGCTGCTGTAATTCTGGATGACGGGCAAAGATATCTACAGTATAACTACCTAGACGAGACGCACGATCTAATCCTGCTTCAAAGCGTTTCTGAAAATCGGTAAATGGCTCCTCAGCAACAGACTGAACGCGAATCGGAACTTGTTGAGCAAAAATTTCTGGAGCAATACTGCGCTGTGCTGCGGTTTGCAGTCCCAAGTCAAACTCTGACTCTGTTGCCAATCGCGTGCAATAAACTGCGAACATGGTTAGTAGCGATCGCGGTTCTACCCGTTTGGGTGATAGCAAAATAGGGTATCGGTGCAAACTATCGGACGATGTATTCAGCGCTCCAACTTGTAAATAGGGATGTTGAAACGGAGTCAGTTGTGCCAGTTGCTTGACCCATGACCGTTCGTGACGAGCGATCGCCGCATTACGCTGACCGAGCGCATCTCTCAGTTTGGCATTGAGTTCGGGCAAAATAACGCCAACACGCACGCTGTAAGATTGCTGCAAGTTTTCTAACGTGAGGGGTTTTCCCTCAAGCGATGTCAGACGGCTCAGCCGTACTGCACCATCCCTAGTGGCAATGCAAATTCCATCTGGATCGAGTTCTAACACCTGTCCCACACTTGCGTGGGAGGTTACTACTGCATCAGCAGCTCCCACAGCAACGACTCCATCTGGTAAACAGAGTTTGGGTAAGCCTAGTGGATTGCGGATTGGACCAAAATCTAATGCCCGCACTAAATTACAAAGCTCTTTACTGCTCGTGTCAAACGACAAAACGCAAGCTGCTGCTGGGCGATCGCTGGAACCAAAATAACTCTGTTGCGAGCGATCCTGTGGCAATGGCTTTAACCGATCGGTTGCCAGTTCCTCTATTAATTCGTCAAAGGTAGCGATCGCGACATCCAAGCAGCGAGCATTTAGATCGAATGCTGTATCAGTGGGTTCAATAGGTACTATTTGCTGTTTGAGAATGCGTCCAGCGTCAATGTCAGAGATAACTTCATGCCAGGTGATACCGTGTTGCCGTTCGCCATGAAGCAACGCCCAAGAGGTTGCATATAACCCCGCATACTTTGGCAAAAGTGAATCGTGAAAGTTAATTGTTGCTTTTCGTGCCTGGGCAATGACTTTTGGTGGTACGATCCACCAGACGTTGTTAATACTGAAAAGGTAGTCGTACTCCGTACTGAGTAACAGATCTTGAAAAGCAGATAGGGAAGGAGCATGAGGAATGCCAAGTTCCTCTGCAAACTTAACTAGTGAGTTATCTGCTGAATAAACTCCAAGGACTTTGTGTTCTGCTTTTAATAAAATCTCTAAGCACTTTACTGCAAGAACACCATCACCTACAACAAAACAAGAGAAGCTAGACATAATTATTTCCTAATGTACGCGATCGAATGAGTCATTTAATTCACCCTAATCATTGGGTTATTAGTCGTACACACTGCAAAGCTGTATACCCTATTTCAGTAAGAATATTGGGCAATAATTTGTAAGGCGATACATAGTTTTTAAAAAAAATATGTTTGCTTTACATTTAGAATATAATTAGATTTAGTTTTAGCATTTATCCATACTTTACACTTTGAGAATGTAAATCGACTCAGTGAAACTTCTATCGGTATATTCACTTAGAAATAGTGGCGAGAGATAATAAGATACAAATAATCGAGCTTGGCCGTAATAAAGTTAGCAGCTTAACAAAGATAAATTGTTAATAGCTAAATCAATGTTTAGTTCTAGCCTAACCCTCTGTGAGCTAAATCAAAACTTTTAAACTATAAATCACAATCAATAAATAACCTATTAAGAGCTTATCTGTTATGAAGATAAAACAAAGGTTCAGAAGATGGGCGTTAAGATTTGATGAAACGCTTTTTCCTTTATACCAGATTGGGATATTTGCTGAGTATCATTTGCTTGTAAGAGAATGAGTATCTAATAGGCGATCGCAGTTTAAAACGCCTGTTGATTCATTATTTTTACTTTAAATATACCTACTATCTAAAACTTTAGTAAAGTTAGCCTGCTAGAAGCAATTTTTAAGCAATTGTTGCTTTACGTTACAGATGAGGTTTTTAGTTAAGAAACTATATGTTCCACAAATTCCTTAACTTTCAATACAAGAAGCGTAGTATTTTCTACTTAACTGAACTGGCAGTTGAAGTAGCAACAATCTATTCTATGTTTTAAGCTATTCAAAAACCGTTAAAAGGTAAGAAAACCCAGTATACATAAGACTAAAAATCTTTGATTTTTGGCAAAATAGAGTGGACGATTTCCCCTAGCAATTAAAGTTTAAATTAGGTAGAACAATGGCAACACTCACTACAAAAGAACGCAATCTTTTTCAAAGTTTAGTTAGATTATCAACAGAACAACGTCAGTTATTTGAACTACTACTAAAAAAACAAGGTGAAGATTTGGCTCAGTTTGCCATTCCAAAACGAATGACATCCGAGCTGATTCCGCTGTCCTATTCTCAAGAAAAAATTTGGACGATCGCACAGTTAACTCCAGATTCATTTGTTGATAACGTACCTGTGGCTTTTCACGTTTCTGGAGAGCTGAATCTACCAGTTTTTGAAAAAAGTGTAAATCTTCTGATCGAGCGAAATGAAATTTTACGAACCACGTGTACGATCCGAGTTCGTCAGCCAATTCAAACTGTGATGACTACCTTCAAACCTTGGGTAGAGACAATCGATCTCAGGAATTTTACTCGAGAAGAAGGATTAGAACGTGCTGCAAATAGAGCGAAAGAAATTGCACAGATGCCATTCGATCTGTCACAAGATGTACTTTTTCGAGCTACAGTATTTTGCCTTGGGGAACAAGAGTTTATCATACTACTGGTGACGCATCAATTTGCCATCGATGGATTGTCTGTCAGATTTTTACTGCAAGAATTAGCAACTTTATATAAAGCAATTTTAGTTGGCGATCGCTCGTCTCTTCCAGAGCCAAATATCCAATATGCTGACTTCGCAGTTTGGCAGCGACAATGGTTTTCTGATGCAATCTTTGAACCGCAAATTACTTACTGGAAAAAACAACTCAGCAGCGTGCCGTCACAGTTACAATTACCCATTTATCAAAGTCGTCAATTTGCCACACTTGAGGCAGGATGTGATAAATTTGAGTTTTCCCCAACTTTATCCGATAAATTAAGAGCGTTATGTCGCCAGCAAGGTGTCACATCCTTCATGGCATTTGTAGCTTTGTTTCAAATCATCATACATCGCTGTACGTTAGAAAATGAAATAAGTATCGGTACGATTATTTCAAATCGTAACCGTAGCGAGATAGAGAAAGTTGTAGGAAACTTCGCTAACAACCTTCTCCTCCGTACAACCTTTTCCAACGATTTGAACTTTGGTGATGTTTTAGCAAAAGTTCGAGAGACAATCCTTGATGCTTATACTTATCAAGATCTACCTTTTCAACGCTTAGCTGAATCTTTAGAAAGCCTGCCTCAATTTCAAGTCTTGTTGTTGCTAAGAGACAGTACCACGGCTCAAAATTTAGATCTACCCGCTCTCCATGTCCAAGACTTTCCAGTCGATCTGGGTGTGACTCGAATGGAATTGAACTTGGACATCACCGATAGTGGCAAAGGTTCTATTTTTGGAAAGCTAGAGTACAAATCAGCATTATTTGAAGCGTCAACCATCAAACAAATTTTGAAGAATTTGCAAGTTCTGTTAGAAAGAGTGACTGAAAATCAAAATCGGAAAATCGCCGATATCGTACTGCCTGAAACAATCGATTGTTCCCTATACAATGAGAATTTACAAGATAAATTAGCTACAGCACAAATCTCTAGCAAACAATGTGTAGCTCCTACAACAGAGATAGAAAAAGAACTTGTCACAATATGGGCGGAAATTCTAGGTCATCCGGAAGTTGGCATCCATAATAACTTTTTTGAGTTAGGCGGTCATTCTCTATTGGCTGTGAAACTATTTGCTGAGATGGAGAAGCGGTTTGGGAAAAACTTACCACTATCTATTTTATTTCAAGCACCAACTATCAGCCAGCTAGCCGATGTTGTCCGACGTACTGAAGAAACCGTCTCTTGGTCTCCTCTAGTAACTATTCAAGCTGGTGACCCTAAGAAACTCCCGCTTTTTTGCGTACACGGTGCTGGATTTAACGTGCTGATCTATCGTGATGTAGCACTCAATTTAGGCTCAGACCAACCTGTATATGGATTGCAAGCGAGGGGTTTAGATGGTAATAGACCGGTACACCTGGACTTTGAGAGCATTGCATCTGACTACATTCGTGAAGTTCAGTCTGTTCAACCTGAAGGACCCTATATGATAGGAGGTTTATCGAATGGCGGTTGTATTGCATTTGAAATGGCGCAACAACTTCACGCTCAGGGACAAGAAGTGATTTTGCTAGCTTTGTTCGACACTTATACTCCAGATGCTATTGCGCTACTTCCTCCTTTGCCACGATTTCTATCCTCTGTTAATTATCTTCGGCAGCACATGCTTCCTCCTTACCTGCTAAAAGTGCGATCTCAGCCTCATATTTTACTGAGCGAGTTGCAAACAGCTTTGGGAGCGATTAGGAAAGTTTTGCAACAATCTCAAGCTGGAACAGAGGTATTAAATCGAGAAAAGAAGCGTGGTTTGTTCTCAAAAGTTCATACGCAAAAGTCAAGTTCTATGTTTGCAGATCCAGAGGATTTTTCAGCCTCTAGTTTTTTGGAACAGAAGTTAGCTCAAATCAGTAAGTATATTCTACAGCGTTCTTCCTGGGCATTCCTTACGCCATCAACTCAGCTTGAGGAAATGGATGATGTTATATCAACAAATCTGAAGAATTTAGAGGAGATTTATAGCAAAGGTCAAGAGACTTACAACCCCCAGCCATATTCAGGAAGAATTACTGTCTTTAAAGCTGGAGAAACGCCCCCAGGACATCAAGTAGATACTCAATTAGGGTGGGGTAGTATTGCCCAAGCTGGAGTTGAGGTATTCGAGATCCCAGGCAATCATACTTCTATTATGGAAACTAAACTTTTGGCAGAAAAATTGAGATTGTGTATTGAGAAGGCTGTTGGCAACTGAGATTTAATTTTTTATTCTTTGTCAACGTCATCAAGATTTAATTGAGGCGATCGCGTTCGTAGGGTAATGCGATCGCTTCTCTATCTTTAGGTATAGAAATAGAGAATGCACACAATTAACATTTAGCTGCTTAAATTTAGACATTTTTTCCATCTCATAAAAATAATCTAAAGCTTGATTTGTATGCCCCCCTATAGGATTGAAATTTTTATACAAAATCGTTTTGATTAAAAGGCTGATTAAGATTATGTCTAAAGCATAAAGCTATGCCAATCGTTCCATTGATGCCAGCTCTTTCTTCTGGTTGGCTGTATCATCCAATACAGCCATATTTAGCGCTGCATATCCCAGATGGCTTTTTAAACCTACCCGTAATTGCTGTTACCTGGATACTGGCGATCGTCCTGATCGCCATATCTCTAAATCGCGTGCAGGCAGACTACCAGGAAAAGGCAGTGCCTCTAATGGGCGTTTGCGCTGCATTTATCTTCGCCGCACAGATGATCAACTTTCCCATTCCAGGTGGCACATCCGGTCATTTGCTGGGAGGTACTCTAGCAGGAGCGCTGTTAGGTCCTTGGGCGGGAACGCTAGTGATGACAGTCGTATTCATCGTGCAAGCGGTGGTGTTTCAAGATGGAGGCTTGACGGTATTAGGAGCAAACATTTTTAATATGGGTCTGATCGGTACGTTTGCCGGTTACTATCTTTACAAAGCAATTCGCTTTGCCATTGGTAGAAATAAATTGTCAGGGATGGCTGTAGGAGCAGCAGTCGCGGCTTGGGCGAGTGTAATGATTGCCGCGATTATTTGCGCGATTCAACTTGCTGTCTCTGGAACCGTTCCCTTAGCAGTCGCAATCGGAGCTATGGCAACATGGCACGTCCTCATTGGGATTGGTGAAGCAGCAATTACAGTTGTAGCACTTGTCTTTATCTGGCGAACTCGCCCTGAAATGTTTTACGATCCGCCCCGTCGGGCTGTATCGCCAAGAAACAGAATAGGAGTTGGGAGCTAGGGAAAAAATCAAAAGTCATGCATCGCTAGGGGCGGGTTTTGACCCAAAATTTCCAGTTGTGGCTGTCCATCTCTTTGCTAAACCCGGCCGTACAAAAGTCAAAAGCAGACATTTATCTTCGTGTCCCTCTCGATTTTGAAAAGCTTTGAAACTGATTTTAGCGAGACTACCGTATGAGTAATAATTTGACGCGATCGCGTAACCGTGCTTTTGCGATCGCTGGATTGGGAATTGCCCTAATCGTCGCCGTTTTCCTCTCTCCCTTTGCCAGCCAAGATCCCGACGGCTTAGACAGAGTTTCCCAAGACCTTAAATTTGAAGACAAAGCCGCAGAGGATGCCCCAGCTAGCAAGTTACCTTTTTACTCCATTTTCGATGAATATGCCCTTCGAGGAGTTCCTGAAGGAATAGCAACCCCCATAGCTGGTTTAGTCGGTACGCTAGCTACTTTCGGCTTAGCCTGGGGAATCGGGAAAATAGTCATTCGGCGTTCTGATTCCTCGGAAGATAGCGATCGGTAAGCAGTTATCAGGGAGCAGGGAGCAGGGAGCAGGGAGCTGTTATCAGTAACCAGTGACCAATGACCAATGACCAATGACCAATGACCAATGACCAATGACCAATGACACTATTACATATTCGGGCATTTCATCTAGATATTGATAGCCACAAAAATACTGTTTGGCACGCCCTTGCACCACGCACTCGCATTTTGTGTGTTTTACTGATGGTTTTTGCCATTGTCTTGACTCCCAACGGACGCTGGTGGACGTGGGGATTTTACGGCATAGCCGTTATTAGCTTATTATTCCTCACTCGCATTACTTTACCCGTACTGCTCAAACGCATAGCCGTGGAATTGTCCTTTGTAAGTGTAGTTTTACTCGGGACTTTGTTTCGGGATGGAGGCGAAGTTATTTGGGCATGGGGATTTTTACGAATCACCACCACAGGATTAACCGTATTGGGTAGCGTCACGCTGAAGGCGTTGCTATCGCTCATGATGTTAAATTTACTGACTTTAACGACATCAGTGCCAGCTTTGTTAAATGGTTTATTAGAATTACGTATTCCACCTTTACTCGTCGCAACTATTGCTTCTATGTATCGTTATTTGGGTGTATTGATAGGTGAATTCAACGCGATGCGACGAGCAGCAGCCTGTCGTAACTTAATGACTAATAGATACTGGCAGCGATTAGTTATTGGAAATACGATTGGTTCTCTATTCATTCGTACTTACGATCGCGGCGAACGAATTCATCATGCTATGTTATCGCGAGGTTATCGGGGAGCATTTCCAGTTGAAAAAATCCCCTTAGCAGGAAGACGCGACATTGTAGCTTTAGCGCTAACTTTAATTGTGATGCTAGCAGGACAAAGCGTTGATTTATTTAGAAAGTGACCAGTTATCAGTTATCAGTTATCAGTGAGGGCTGCTATAAATTTTGAATTTTGAATTGCTCCTTCAGCTTCGCGACTCTCTCTTCTCGCCTCTAGTTAAAATGCATCACAACCCGATCCTTGTGGAAAATCTCAGTTATGCCTACCCTGATGGTACGCAGGCACTTAGGAAAGTGAATTTGGCGATCGCATCTGGCGAGCGAGTTGCCTTAATTGGGGCGAATGGTTCGGGAAAATCGACATTACAGTTACACTTAAACGGAATTATTCTGCCTCAAGAAGGGAGGGTGATGGTAGGAGAGTGGGTTGTGCAGCCTGAAAATTTACAATTAATTCGGAATTTTGTCGGGCTAGTATTTCAAAATCCTGACAATCAAATATTCATGCCTACAGTCTGGGAAGATATCGCTTTTGGTCCGATGAATTTGGGTTTGCGGGGAGAAGAATTGCATAAACGAGTTTTGCAAGCGATGGCACATGTAAACATCGATCCAGAATGGTACGGACATCGCAGTACGGAGAATCTCTCAGGAGGAGAGAAAAAAAGAATTGCGATCGCGGGTGTTTTGGCTATGCAACCCCAGATTTTAGTGCTAGACGAACCCTCAGCTCAACTCGATCCTCGTTCCCGTCGCCAATCAATCGAATTGCTCAAATCTCTTCCGATTACTCAACTCGTTGCCACCCACGACTTAGACTTAGCTTTAGATTTGTGCGATCGCACCGTGGTTTTGAGTCAGGGTCAAGTGGTTTACGACGGTACAACCGAACGAGTCATGGGTGATGCCAAATTCTTACTAGAACACGCCCTCGAACCACCACTTAGCTACAGTCGTCCCTACTGTAATTTGGAAGATACTCCTTTGAGGAGATAAGGGAGAAGTTGTCAGTCGTCAGTCGTCAGTCAAAACACCAACAACTCTCTTGCTAATATCCGCTTGCCGACTCTTGATACTCCATAAAGAGTCAGTATACATCTATCTCAAGTATCAAAAATTTTTATTAATTAATTGACACTAATTTTCTTTAAAACTATACTAGAGGATCTGAAAAATATTTGCGAATCTTTGTCAAAAGATTCCGCCAATACGCTGGCGATATCATGCCGAACAAATTTTTTCTGAGCAAATCAAAAACTTGGAACCGCCGCCAATTGTTGAAATGGGGGTTAGCAGGTGCAGGAACTGCCGGTGCTGCTGCTGTAGGGCTACACTTTGCATCCCGAAGTCATTTCGCCGTGCGCGTGCCACCAATACCACCTAGCAATCCATCAGACGATCGCGGTTTGCAACCCATGACCGTTCTCAGAGATTTCGACTACGGCACGCTGAAAAGGGAAAACGGCAGAAATATTCGCGAATTTCGGATTACAGCTCAAAACACGACGATTCAACTCAATCGCGCTGTTGTTTTTAACACCTGGAATTTTAACAATCGCATCCCAGGACCAACTTTACGCGCTAAACAAGGCGATTTCATCCGTGTTGTCTTTCTCAATCAAGGCGGGCATTCTCATTCAATGCATTTTCACGGCATTCATCCTACAGAAGAAGATGGCGTGCGTCCGATTCGGCATGGTGCGGCAACAGTTTACGAATTTGAGGCAAAGCCATATGGCATTCACCTCTACCATTGTCACGCCGAGCCTGTGACCCGTCATATCGGCAAGGGATTGTACGGTATGTTTATCATCGATCCGCCTCAAGGACGGCCGCCAGCAGATGAAATGGTTTTAGTTATGGGTGGCTTTGATGTAGATGAAGATAAGCACAACGAGCTGTATGCCTTTAATGGTTTGCCGGATTACTACCACATGCACCCAATACCTGTTTACCAAAATCAGCTCATTCGGCTTTATTTGCTCAACATGATCGAATTAGATCCGGCAGTGACATTTCACATTCACGCTAACTTCTTCAAGGTTTATCCCACGGGCATGACTCTCAACCCCAGCCACGAATCAGATGTCATCACGATGGGGACAGCCGAACGTCACATTTTAGAATTTGCCTATCCCTATACGGGCAAGTATATGTTTCACCCCCATCAAGACGCGATCGCCGAAGCAGGATGCATGGGCTATTTTGACGTGATTAGTCAGGCATAGATACTAAATTTTGTCAAATCAGTTGACAATAATTTTCACCAAAACTCACTTTTCAATAAGGAAGGCTGAAAATGTTGCGGAAATTACCAAACGGGCGGAGAGTGGCACAAGACAAAAATTCCTGGTTCCTAAGCTTCGATCGCAGAATTAGGGCGATCGCACGGTTCCTATTGCTTAGTATCAGCGCTGCAATGTTGGCGATCGTTGTTAGTTGCACTCAACAAACACCAGATAACAGTAATAACCCCTCTCCAGCCCCTGCAACGAATACAAGCGCCTCTGCACCCAACCACCAACAACATGGCGGGAAAGAGCAAATTAACATCAATACTGCAATCCTTTCAGAATTAGATAAATTTGAAGCCATGTTAGGCGTACCTGCCTTGTCTAATAAAATTCAAGCCAGTCGCCCCTATGCTAACCCCGAAGAACTCGTCTCTAAAAACGTCGTTACCCAAGAGCAATTCGACAAAATTAAGGACATGGTGACAGTAGAAGATGTTGTGCTGACTGGGGAAGCTAAAGATGTAGACTACATGTCCAAACTCGGCTTGATGAAAGGACACTTAATCGTAGCAAAAGAATTACTTGACAAACAGTTACCGAAGCAAGCAGAACCGCACATCGGACATCCAGTAGAGGAAATCTACGTGGATGTGGAAGATCAGCTCAACGAACGCAATGTGAAAGAATTTAAGACAACTTTGATTGGCTTGCAAGATTTGATTAAAGCTCAGCCCAAGTCCGATAAAGTTCAAGCCGACTTTTCCACTTCTATGCAAGCAGTAGACGGTGCGATCGCGGCATTACCGGAAAACGAGCGTTCTTCCGCCGCATTTAACCTTCAAGTCATCAACGAATTACTCGATGCTGCTAACTCCGAATATGGAGCGGCGATCGCTAATGGTAAAATTGCAGCTGCTATTGAGTACCAAGACTCCCGTGGTTTTGTTATCTATGCCAACAACCTTTATCAAAAGATTGCCGACCAAATGGCAAAGGAAAACCCCGAAGCACACAAGACAATAGAGACTAGTCTAAAAGACCTTGCCAAAGCTTGGCCCTCTCCCGTTCCACCAGCCAAACCTGTCAATACTCCCGAGGAAGTATCTCAGTTAGTCAAGGCGATTGAGCAAAACTCGCAGCAAGTTATTAGCAAATCTAATCCCTCTGCCTAAACCCAGATTTGTTACAGTTAGAAATTGTCTGTCGTCAGTAGGTAATAACGAAATGCTAGAACCTACTGACGAATGACAAATGACCAATGACAAGTGACAAATAACAATGCGCGAACTCGACCAAAAACAGACAACCGAACTGCTAAACTCCATCATGGAGTTTGAACTGGCGGGGGTAGTACGCTACACCCATTACTCTTTGATGGTGACTGGTCCCAACCGGATTCCAATTGTCGAGTTTTTCAAACTGCAAGCTACTGAGTCTCTTGCCCATGCCCAACAAGTAGGAGAAATTTTAACTGGTTTGGACGGACATCCTAGCCTGAGAATTGCTCCGATGGAGGAAACCTACAAGCATACGGTACGGGATATTTTGGAAGAAAGTCTTTCTCACGAACGAAAAGCGCTAGATTTATATAAAAAGCTGCTCGATACTGTAGAAGATGCCAGCGTTTATCTAGAGGAATTTGCCCGTACCATGATTGGAACGGAAGAACTGCACAACATCGAAATTAAAAAGATGCTCCGCGATTACAGCGGTAGTACTGTGTAGTATTGATGGTCGATCGTTGATGGTTTGTAGTTGCGAACAATTAACTATTGACTATTAACAATCAATGATTTTGTGAAATTATCTGGATAAAATTACTTAGAAAATGCAATGAATTTTAGTGCCGCTCTACCTACTTTTGTCATTACCCTGCGGGAGGGAGTAGAAGCAGCTCTCGTCGTGGGGATAGTTTTGGCTTTGCTTAAGAAAGCCAAACAGAGCAAACTCAACTCCTGGGTTTATGCTGGTGTTGGAGTTGGAATCGCCGCGAGTGCGTTGGTGGGTTTGTTATTCAGTGCCATCGTTCAAGCTCTAGGTACAATAAATCCTGAATATACTTCAGTAGTAGAGCCACTGATGGAAGGAGTCTTCAGCGTTGTGGCAATTGTCATGCTCAGCTGGATGCTGATTTGGATGACTCGTCAGGCGCGGTTTTTGAAGGCGGAAGTGGAAGGGACGGTGACGGCGGCGCTCAAACAGGACAATGGTGTGGGTTGGGGCGTTTTTAGCTTAATTTTCATTGCCGTACTGCGAGAAGGGTTTGAAACCGTCTTATTTATTGCTGCCAATTTTCAACAAGGTTTTTTTCCGGCGATTGGAGCAATTGGTGGTTTAGTGACTGCGATCGCGATCGGGTTTTTGTTATTTAAGTGGGGCGTAAAAATTAACATTCGCCTATTTTTTCAAATCATGGGCGTTTTATTATTGCTAATCGTGGCGGGGTTAGTTGTTTCTGCACTGGCACATTTTGATACTGCTGTTGCTACTCTTGCCAAATTGAATCGACAGTCAGAAAGTCTGTGTTTTTATTACGAACGCTTCACCCGCAATCCCTCGTGTATTTTGGGACCAAGAGTATGGAATACCTCGAAAATTTTACCAGACGAGCAATTCCCTGGCGTAATTTTAAAAGCCTTATTTGGCTATCGAGATGACCTATTTTTAGTCCAGGCAATATCTTATGTAACGTTTTTAGTGACTGTAGGTGGGATTTATTTTCGTAGTTTAGGCATCGGTGGAAGTAACCCAAAATCAGAGGCTGCGACTTAACTAGTAAGGTGCGTTAAATAACGCACCCTGCAATTATGAAATGTTACACGTGCTGAAAAATTACCTTAGCATATTCCTCGGCAGTATTTTGCTCGGCAAACTGTTTCATGCTAGTGCGATCGCCTAAACTTGTAGCGTCAGTCAAAAATCGAGTTAATCCTTGAGCAATTTCACTTGGTATCGTCGAATCTACACCTAACCCTAGCTGATAGCGTTTAACCATCTCTCCCATTAAACCGTAGTTGGAACTGAGAACTGGTTTTTGGACTGCGGCAGCTAATAGTAAAATGCCACTCATACCAATATGACGTTGATATGGAGCTAAGATAACATCAGCAAGTTGAAAATATGCTTGTACGGTATCTTCAGAAATATATTCAAACCGCGTCAGAATTTGTACGGGGTGTGACTGCTGAACTCGCTCGATTTGTGACTGGATGGCTGCTTGCTCTGATAGATCTGCATTGCCGACAATTAAGAGACAGATTTGTGCGCTAAGATTTGATGGCAACTGCGATATCGCTTCCAGCATTTGATACACTCCTTTACGTTCGGCTTCAAACGAACCAAACAGAAGAAATATTTGCCGATTAGCATCAATACTTAATTTTGTTTTGAGAAGATCTGGCTGTATGATTTCAGAAACATGGCGATCGACTTGGACTGGATCTGGTAAATGTACGGCTGCTACATGAGAATTCAATCGCTCCAAATGTTTGATGACGAAGGGATCGAGACAGAAGAGAGTCTTCAATTGTGGATGTTTGAGCATCCGTGCTATGACAGTTTTCTCCCGATATTGTTGCAGAAAACTTTTTCTAGAAGGTACGTAGCTACTAAAGTCGCTATAGTGAAAAGTTGGCTTAAAATATATTCCAGATAATTTGCAAGGTGACTTGAATCCTAGAGCTAGTGGAATTTGACAAGTATCTAAATACATAATTAGACACTCACTAGC
>NZ_JBOFLP010000293.1:0-8302 GCF_051657925.1 Chroococcidiopsis sp. | reverse complement strand
CTTTAACAGCACTGACTGTATCTGTTGTCGTGGCGTTAACGTCCAAAGCTGTATTTTTAACGGCATCTCCTACATCTTTTACAGTTTCGTTGACACTATCCGCTACAGTCCTGATTGCGTCGCCTACATTTGTTACAGTTTGACTGAAACTACCAGTTGCACCTTTTACTGCATTTCCTACGGTTTTGACAGTTCGGTCAACTTTTTCAGTTGTACCTTTAATAGTTAAAGCCGCAGCGATCGCGCCCAATGTAGCACCAATAAGTGCTCCAATCGCTACTTTAGCTAACTCGTTGTTCTTACTTTGACCTGCTACATCATCATCGACTCCATCTGTTAGTAGATCGACATTTTCTTCGGAGCGCTCTAAAACCTGCTGGTTCTCGTTCATCATAATCTTCTACTTTGTGCTAAGACGAAAAAGCAATATTTAAACCTTTTTACTTTGACTTGCCAAAGTCTAGCCATGGAAAAACATAAGTTATCTACTCACTAATAACTCATGATTTTGTTTGTAGGTAGCCCTCAAAGTCTAAAGAATTAAGTATAATTACCTTGCGAAAAAAATTATTGCTTATTCTTATTCCTTGAGAACTACCTTGTTAAACTCACTTCAGCTACAAACTAAGAAATTACTACGTTAGCAATGTCATTCGTTGGGTTATGAGAGTGACTAAAGCCAAGCGAGTTTTTCTTCAAATGAGTTTTTTGAACAGAAACTATCGACATTTATTCATTTACAGACATAGGTGACTCTTTGAAAGTCTCTTCTGTCTGCTCTGGATTTGAAATATAGACAGTTGGTGTCCGATCAAAATTTTCCATACCGACTGCATCATTCTCGATTTGCCGGTCGCCTAGAGCTATTCTCTCTTGATATCGATCGCTTTGCTCTTCAAATGGTCTAGCGTTCTGTACTGCATCCTTGGCTGTGTCTGTAGTATTTTGTACAGCTCGATCGACACCCTGCGCTGTATTTTGTACTGCGTCGAGCGCGCCTACCGTGGTCTGCTTGGCTCCTTCAGCGATATTTTGTGCTGTATCTTTTGCTTGATTCGCAGCTTCTTGTACAGCACGATTTACACCCTGCGCTACGTTCTGTACTGCGTCGAGTGTACCTATCGTGGTTTGCTTAGATGCTTCAGCAACACCTTCTGCTGTGTCCATTGCACCACCTACAACGGTTTGGATAGTACCCTCAGCAATACTCTTTGCCGCGTCCCCTAAACCTTTTGCTGTTTGACCAAGACCATTACCAATAGTCTTTGATGCATCTCCTAGACCTTTTACAGTATGGTTAAATCCCTTGCCTATTCTCTTGCCAGCGAAAGCACCAGCTAATGAGCCTAATGTTACACCAATGAGTCCTCCTACCAGTGCTCGGTTTAACGCAGCATTGTTACTTCCATTTGCTGGACGAGCATCGGATTGAGGCGTAGTTGTAGGAGCATTTGCAGATGTAGATACTCCAGCACCTATGTTTGTACTCGTTGGAGCGGCATAGGAGCGATCTGCTGGCATACGGTTGGTATATTCAGTTTCAGATACTCCGATACCTACGTTTGTACTCGTTGGAGCGGCATAGGAGGAATCTGTTGTCATGCGATTAGCATTTTCAACTTGTTTTTCTAAAGCCTGCTTATTCTCAACCATGTCAATAGTCTCCTTAATTAAAAAAGATTAAAAACTAGATGAACGTTGGTCGTTCTTAATAGCTAACCTAACAATTGCATCTCATAGCTTAATCACTCTAAAGAGACAGATTCTAAGTCGTTTTTAATACGCCTTAAGTCCGTAATTTTTATTAGATTTTTGTTACATTAGGAAGTAAAAAAGTAAGTCAAACTTTAGGTATAAAGTTAACCTGTAGCAACCCTAAATAAATTATACTATCGCGGGTAATTATCTAACCTAAAGCAGATACCAAACAAGGATTTGAGCTAATCAAACTAACAGAAATAGGGAGATGTTGTAGAGCTGGCAGTCCCACTTTTGCTTAAATTAGAGCGCGATCGCTAATAACCAGTCGTAGTGCTCGATACAAGCTTTCCTGGGCTAAGTTCCACGGTTGGAGCAGTTGACTTCTGGATAAGTTGCGCTTCAATTTCGTTACGCACGATTTCTCGATAGTGGAAGAAATGCTCGCCTAGAGCGCAATTGCTCAGATAAGAGACAAATACTTTGGGACGATGCTGAATAATTGCAATTAACTGTCGCCAAAATTGAAAGCGTGTTTTGCGCTTGAACCCCTGTTTCCAGAAGATCGATAACACTGCTCGCAGCTCAATCGGTTCCAGCATTCGGAATGGGACTTTATGAGGAGTGGGCTTGAGTTCCATATAATGCCGATAAACTCGTGATAAGTAGCGGCTCGGCTCGTACAATTCCCAAAAACAACTGAGGTACTCGCGGGCTAACTCTTCCACAGGACGGGTTGGCACAAAATTAGTGAGCGCCATTTGATGTCCCTGCGTTTCTTGCATTGCCTCCAGCAACCGACCTTCTGTTTGTAGTCGTTTCCACAGAGCCGTGTTGGGGAGAGCTTGTAACATCCCGAACATCGCTTTATGAATCGCTGTCGCTTCTACAAAATCAATGATCCGCTGACCCGCACCCGATCTTTCACTATCGAAGCCCAAGATAAAACCAGCCATGACGCTCAAACCCGCTTGATTAATTTTTTGGACGGATTCAACTAAGGAGTCGCGGGTATTTTGAAACTTCTGCGTCAGAGCTAGGGAATCGGTGTCTGGTGTTTCAATACCGATAAAAACAGCACCGAAATTGGCATCGATCATTAAATCTAGCAATTCACGATCTTGTGCTAAATCGATAGAAGCTTCAGTTGCGAGGCGAAACGGGTAACGGTGCGCTGCCATCCAGGGACCGAGTTCGCGTAATAACAGCTTGACGTTGCGCTTGTTGCCAATAAAGTTATCATCTACCATAAAAACAGAACGCCGCCAGCCTAAGTCATAAAGCGTCTGCAATTCAGCTAGCAACTGTGTTGGTGTTTTCGTGCGCGGCTTGCGTCCATAGAGGACGATGATATCGCAGAATTCGCACTGGAACGGACATCCACGTGAAAACTGCACTGACATTTCGTTATAGGCGCTAAGATCTAGCAGGTCGTAACGTGGAATCGGTGTATTGGTGACATCTGGTTTTTCGCCTTCAGCGCCAAAGATACCGGAGGTTTTGCCTTGCGCGATCGCATTGACTAATAAAGGCAGGGTAATCTCGCCTTCATCTAAAACTAGAAAATCTGCTCCCGCTTCCCGTGCTGGCTCTGGAACCGAGGTAACGTAAGGTCCACCCACAGCTACTAGTTTGCCACGTTGCTTTGCCTGGGAAATTAATTGCAACATATCTGGCTTCTGGACGATCATGCCGGAGATAATCACAAGTTCTGCCCAATTCCAGTCTGTTTCAGTCTCACATCGGACGTTGCGATCTACTAAGCGGAACTCCCATTCTTGAGGCAGAATAGCAGCGACGGTAATGAGTCCTAAAGGAGGCATGGAAACCTTACGTCCAATCAGTTCTAGAGCTTTCTCAAAAGACCAGAACGATGGAGGGAAGAGTGGATAGAGGAGTAAAACTCGCATTGTAAATCGTAATTAGTAGGGTGATAAAAATGGGAATTCAAACAGAGGTGTTGTGCTAAAAAAACGCGATCGCCTGCCCTTACACATAACAACTGGGGTATGAGATGGGTCGAAGGAAAGGTTCTACTTCTATTACGGTGACAGGGTGTTGTTTGATTTCTTTAATGAATTGATTGATTACGTTACAAAAATTAGAAAAATTATCTCTACTCGCGCTCAAAAATAGCTACTGCTGATATGGATAGAGAAAAATATACTAAACATAAATTTGTAGAATTTTCGCGATCTGCCGAAACACTCCAAGGTTTAGCGATCTAGGTCAGAATGAAAAGAACCTCTATTGGGGAATAAGTATGCCAGAACAGAAAAAAGGTAACAGAGAATCCAAAAAGCCAAAAGCGAAATCTGATGGCACTAAAAAGCAAAAAAAAGACCCTAAGAGACATGACAAACTAACATGATGGACTAGGAGATAATTAGTCTTAGTTTTTCCACCTTGGCTTGACTACCCAGGTATGCCCCCGATTGTTGGAGCGGGGGCTAGTTTTTAGGTGCTAAATCTAGCATAAATAGCAATTAGCGATTAGCGATTAGCCCTTACCCGAAGGATTTACCAAGGGCTTAAATACAGAAGGGATTCGATTGAGCATTCCCTTGGCAATCAAATACAAAATTTAATCTAACTACTTGAGGTTTTTAGCAGAAAATATACAATTTATACACTATTCAAACATTGCTGAAACATGATTTCTAACAGTAGGGTGTTATACTAGTTTTGTTAGCAGATTACTGTTAGCAAATTGCACATAACCAGGTGAATTACATGGCTGATATTGTTGATACCGCCGTCAAGGCTGGTTCTTTTAACACGCTGGTTGCTGCTGTCAAGGCTGCTGGTTTGGTAGATACTCTCAAAGGTGCTGGTCCATACACTCTATTTGCACCCAATGACGAGGCGTTCGCCAAGCTTCCAGCAGGCACAGTAGACGCATTACTGAAAGACATTCCCAAACTCAAGAAAATCTTGACTTATCATGTCGTTTCTGGCAAGGTAATGGCAGCTGACGTGGCTAAGATGAAGTCAGCTAAAACGGTTGAAGGTTCGGATGTAAAAATTGACGCTTCCAAGGGCGTTAAGGTGAACGATGCCACAGTCTCAACAGCAGATGTTGCGGCTGATAATGGCGTGATCCATGTCATCGATACAGTGTTGATGCCTGCATCAGTACCCGCTTAAGTCTTGAATTACAACAAAGACGAGCAATCCGGCTAAGTAAAGGCTCGACTACCTGATGGCATTTACTTCAACAACGTAAATGTTTTGGAACCCGTGTAGTTGAGATTTCCCAACCCCCTAAAAAAGGGGGCTTTCTCGTTTTCCCCTTCAATTAACATCTTTAGGGGAGAACATTTGCCAGGAGGTATGGTGTGCAGGATAAGATAAAAGCTTTACGGCAGGAATTCACCGCAGGCAATTATACCAAAGCCGCAGAATTGGCACAGAATTGGCGATCGCGTCTAGCTTTGGACTGCCTAGAACAATCTGCTGCAACTAGAGAAAGCATTGTTTGCTGGCTCGTAGGAGAGAACTTAGAGCGATTTGAGATGCTCGACTCTGCTCAGCTAGAAACTATCCGGCAAGCAATGGCATACCGCTACCGCCTTTTGCAGCAGAGATATTTGGATCGCTCGCCACGACAAGCTTATGAAAATTTAATGACTCGCTTAGTTAGTTTTGTCATGTTGCAGAAAATCTGCGAATGGGATTTTCTCGATCGCAGCCGCATCTTAACCGTAGTGGATGTACTGCAAGCAGGAATTCAAGAATTACTGCAAAGCGATCGCTACATGCAGCAGCAAATAGCTTGGATTACTCGATGCACTAACGATCCTAGATTGCGGAATGCCCTGCTTTTAGCCAGTCTGGAAGAGTATTGTTTACAGGTAATTTGTCATCAACCGTCGATCGTCGATTTATTTACCAACTATATGCGTTGTGGTTCTATAGGGTGTGATGCAGCCGTCTAAAGGTAGCGTTTGATTTTGTTGCAAAACTTATAAAAGCTCCCAGATGCCTCTCCACACCGCAAGCTGGGGAAGCAGATGCCGATCTTTGGCAAACTGGAAATCTAGCGATCGCCTATTTTTTGAAGCAGAAAAATTTGCTCAGAACTGCTAGTGGGGAACACTTTTAGCTATCGATTAGTCGATCGATTGAAGTGTAACTCAGGCGATTTTGTATAACTTAGTCGCAGGAAAATGTTGTTAGCATAGAAAAAATCATAAGACTTTACTCATTAACATAAGTTTAAGATTTGTGCAATGGTAATTTATACAAGCTCTTTTTTCTATGGCAAAACGATCGCTCCAAGCGTCACCGACTGGAATTCAACAGGCTAAAAGAGCGTTTGCCCTCAAGGGATGGACTCAGGAAAATCTGGCAGGGGAAGTTAATGTCAAGACTCGCCAACCGATTTGGCGGTTTTTCACTGGTCGTCCGGTCGATCGTTACATTTTTCTGGAAATTTGTTCTGTATTAGAGTTGAATTGGCGGGAGGTCGCGATCGATCCGCCAGTAGAATTCTTAGATCCTGGAGCAATCGCCGCAGCTCAACTTCTGGATATTGATGTTTTGGTGCAACAGGTGCGATCGCAACGCCAAGACAAAATTCAAAACCAGTGCGGTACGTTGCAGCTATTAGATACCAGCCGTCTGGTTGGCATAGACGACGTTTACATTGATGTGAATATTTTAGAGGAGATTGCCAGCGAGTGCTGGTTAGAGATCGCCGACTTGCAAAGCCCGACCTCAAAAGAATTCGACCGCTTTGGCATGGGTGAGGTGTCCCAGACACAAATTGCAGGCACGAGGGCAGTTGAAACCTATTCTAAGCTTAGGGTGTTGGGTAAACCAGGGTCAGGGAAAACCACTTTTTTGCAACATCTGGCAATCCAGTGCGATCGCGGCGAGTTTGCAGCAAACCGAGTGCCGATATTTATCACCTTGAGAGATTTTGCCGACGAGTCAGAAGCAGCAGGCGACTTTAGCTTATTAAACTACATCCATGCAGAATTTCTCACATCTGAAATTTCCACCCCGTCCGTTCTAGAAACCCTGCTGCGTCAAGGTAAAGTGTTGCTGTTACTGGATGGGCTGGATGAAGTCCTCGATCGCGATCGCAACGCCGTTGTCAAGGAAATTCGCCGCTTCTCTGAGAAATATCAAAAGAACCTGTTTGTCGCCACCTGCCGAACGGCGGCTAAAACGTTCAAGCTCAAGGGCTTCAAGGATGTCGAAATTGCCCCGTTTACCCAAGATCAAATTGCTGCCTTCGCCCTGAAGTGGTTTGCGGCATTCACGCAAACGAATCCCCAGGATGAGCTGGAACGTTCAGTTCAGTTCATTCAGAAACTAGACTTGCCCGAAAACTTCCAATTCCGCCAACTGGCAGTCACTCCCTTATTTCTGCACCTTGCCTGCTGGGTGTTCCATCGCCAGGAAAAATTCCCCACCAAACGAGCTGAGTTTTATAAGCAATGTCTAGACCTACTCCTGGTTCAATGGGATGAAGCTAGGGGCATTCAGCGAGATGAAGTTTACCGAGATTTTTTATTGCCACAAAAGCTCAGGTTACTGAGTCAGATTGCCGCAGTGACATTTGAGCAGGGGGATTACTTCTTTAAGCAACGCGCGATCGAGCGGCATATTGGCAACTATATGCGCGATTTACCGGATGCTCCTTTTCAACCAGAGGAATTGCAACTCGATAGTGAAGTGGTACTGAAGACGATCGAACTGCAACATGGATTATTGGCAGAACGAGCGCGGGGAATTTTCTCCTTCTCTTATCTAGCGTTTCAAGAATACTTCACCGCCAGGAAAATTGTTGCCAGTCATAATTTACAAGCATTAGAGCAAGCCCTAGAACGATTGGTGAGTCACATTACAGAACCGCGTTGGCGCGAAATCTTTTTGTTGACAGCTGCCATGCTGCGGAGTGCAGACTCCCTGGTGCAGTTGATGAAGCAACAAATTGATGCGCTAGTCGCTCAAGACCCCTATCTCCAAGAGTTTTTAACTTGGGCAAGCCAAAAATCCTTGGTTCTACCCCAACCATCGCTAGCTGCAACTCGTGCGTTTTACCTTGCCTTGACCCAGACTCCTCACCTTGCGCCTCACTTTGCCCTTAGCTGCACCCTTGACCAGGGTAGGTTTCTGGATGTGGCGCTGGATAACCTGGTGTTGGAGTGTGCCATTGACTCTAGCTCGGATTTTGCCCATGCTCATGCCCTTAGCAATGCCTTAGACAATGCCTTGGCAATTGTTTTAGATGTTGGGTTATATCAATCTCTGCAACAACTCAAAGACCAACTTCCCGATCCAAAGCAGGGTAGGGAAAGGTTTCAGGAATGGTGGTCAACGCACCATCTAGCCTGGACTGAGCGATTGAGAGGGGCGATCGCCCTGCATCGAAATATTCAGCATTCTTGGGACTTTAGCCCTCAGCAGCAACAAACACTGCAACGCTATTATGATGCCAATCAGTTGCTGATAGATTGTCTCAATAGCAACTGTGAAGTCACAGTTGCTGTGCGCCAGGAGATTGAAGCCGCCCTGTTATTGCCGCAGAAAGAACTTGAAGAGAGAGAATGGCAGAAGTCCTGAATATCACGCCGCTTACAATATTGCAAAA
>NZ_JBOFLP010000292.1:0-8510 GCF_051657925.1 Chroococcidiopsis sp. | reverse complement strand
ATGTCACAAACGTGACGTTGTATGTTGCCAGCGCCACGGGACTAGTAGCAATGCGCCAAAAGTTAACAGGACCTTCAGTACTCGCTTTGAGGAACATTGCCGCAATGGGAAGGAATAACATTACTGCGAGATATCCCAGAGTGATGCGCCACGTCCAAGGCATGTGAAATAACCATTGCCGCAACTTTTGAGCTACTGAATTGCGAAAACCAAATCGAGGTGCAGGAGATACAGCCATCTGAAGGGATTAGGAGTTAGGGGTTAGGGGTTAGAGGAGAAGTCAAAAGTTAAAAGTCAAAAGTCAAAACTCGTCTTCTCGCCTCTTGCCTAACTAAACAAACGACAAATAACCAATGACCAATGACCAATGACCAATTAACGATTAATTTTGGCTTGAATTTGGTCGAAAACTGCTCCGTCTTCAAAGAATTTAGCTTGGACTGCGTTCCATCCCCCAAAGTCCTTCACCGATCCGAGATTTTGCACTTTGGGGTATTTGTCGGTATTTTCCTTGGTTTGAGCTACTGTCTCGTCCACGGGTCGGAATCCAACTTTGGCAAACTCTTGCTGCGCCTCGGGTGTAAATAGGTATTTCACAAAAGCTTCGGCAACCTCACGAGTGCCATGTTTATCTACGTTCTTATCCACTACAGCGATGGGGTTATCGATGGAGATGTTGACATCGGGAATGATGTAAGACACCTTCTCGCCTTTTTGCTGTGCTAGAAGAATTTCGTTTTCGTAGTTAATTAAAGCATCTCCCTGCCCTTGCTTGAAAAAGACATCAGTTGCTTCTCGCGCATCTTTAGTTAAAATCGGCACGTTGCCATAAACTTTGCTCACAAAGTCGAGTGCCTGTTCTTCGCTAGCACCAGTTTTGATGGCAGAATTCCACAGCGTCAGGAAATTCCAACGGGCAATCCCGGAAGTTTTCGGATCGGCAGTAATCAAGCTGACTCCATCTTTCGCCAAATCTGCCCAAGTCTTAATACCTTTGGGGTTATCTGGACGAGTCACTAGTGCAGCAACAGATTTAGAAACAATGCCATTATCGGGAACTTCCTTCTCCCATCCTGGCTCAATGAGTCCTGCTTTCTCGATTCTGCTCGTGTCGAGGGCAAGGGCTAAGTGGACGATATCTGCTTCCAAACCATCAATTACGGCGCGAGTTTGGGAACCAGAACCACCGTAGCTAGTGCTGAAGGTCACGTTTTGGTTATGTTCTTGCTTCCACTGCTCGACAAATTTAGGAATAATCGCATCGTGAGCAGCTTTGGTGACAGCAAAAGAAACGAGAGTCAGTTCTACATCCTGCTTGTTTGCCGCTACAGGATTGGCAGCAGGGTTTTGAGTCGCCGAATTATCTCCACCACTACTACAAGCGGCGATCGCCACGCTCAAACTCACCCCAACTAAAAATAGCGATGCCAAGCTTTTGACCGAATTCCACCTGAGTCTACCAAGTTGCTCAACCGCCAGATGCCATTGCTTCCAGGTCTGCTGCCACCACCTCATATCATTGTCTCCTAATAATCTACGAATCTTTGGTAGAACTACCGTATTTAATCTGCCTGGTCATAGATATTACAGAGTCAAACCAAAAAAAGCAAGAAAAATCCACGTTCTCCGAGCGAGAATGTGGGGTTTATAGACAATGGATGAAGATTTGAGCGCGATTGCTAATGGCTAATAGTTAATTATCCGTGACTATTAGCCACTCTTCTCAAGAGCTGTTCGGTTTACGATTCATTTGCTAAAAACGCTAAGGGCTAGTGCAACTACGCACTAGCCCTTAGTTTCTAATTCCATAGCCCTTTTAATCGTTATCCCATTGTTCTCTACCAATCAGATCGCCGATGCGATCGCGTAGCAAGAAATCACATTGCTCTAATTCGCACTCTATGCAAACCCATTCCCGTGCTGGAATGTACTGACACAGAGTATAGATTGGCTGCTGGCGGCTAACCAATCCTTTTTGTACCAACTGACGGGCTTCATCTTGGATTACGTCCAAAGAATATCGGATTGGTGGCACCGTATTTACACTCATAGTTTTAACCTAAGTTTCGATCGGGGTATCGGATGTGGTGTTCTCTCAAGGTGGCAGATGGGTAAATAATTAATTGAAGTTGGAAATTTTGTAGTTGACTATACTGAAATTATCCCTATTTTGACGTTATATCATTCAACTATATATTAACAAATATTGAGACAGTCAACAAATCTTGACAAAATGTTCGCCACCTGTCTATGCTTGAACTTTTTCAAGAGCTGGTGCATAGCCCTTTTAATCCTATATTTTTTGGTTTAGGAATGGGTTAAGGTTTTGTCATATCTAACTCAGGTGAGATAGAAGAGGAAAAAAAATCTATCTTAAGATAGAGAACTAAATCGACCTAGCAAATAATGTAGATAAGGAAACTGCCTGAGCTGTTGGCATTTGCCCGTAAGAGAAAGCGCAAGGAATAGACGGTAGTATGGGCAGCAACTGCTGGAGGACATATGGACTACCGTAAACTACCAGTGCTTGAAGATTACCTGAAGCTAATAATTTCTTAACCCATACCTGTCCTACTTGCGCGATTCCAGCACTTCCGCGAAAAGGATTACCGCGAATGAACAGCTGGAGTAGAGTTGGGCAATCGTCATCAGTCTCAAAAACGACAGGGGTATGGCGATCGCAAAGCTGTGTTGTATAGCCGTGCTGAGTAGGGAGAGCGATCGCAGGTGCTTTGCGGTGCAAGAAATCGCATCCAAGTAACTCATCGACCACAATCAAATTCCTCAATTTTTTTGACTCTGAGGCAGATTGTGCTGGCATCAAAGGCAAGTTTCCTACGACCTGAGAAGCACTTAAAATCTCATTCACGACTGCAAAAGCTTCCGGTTGAGCCAACTCAAAAATTGTCTCCCTTGTCTCCCTTATCTTTCTTCCCTGCTCCCTGCTCCCTGCTACGCGGCTCCGATGGCGAGGAAACCTCGCCCTCTGCCCGCTTCCCTGCTCCCTATTTTCGTTGCTAACCTGTAACTTAGCCTTCCAGATCCGCTCTACAGAAGCACGAATTCGCTCTTTGGAGATGCGTCCGGTTTCAACAGCAGTACAGACAGCTTGAATTGCGCCTTCAGGATCGACTGGCATCAGTAAAATATCTGCTCCAGCTTCCACTGCGAGTACAGGCGCTTCGTTGGCTCCATAGCGATTGGCGATCGCCCCCATCACCAAAGCATCGGTAACAATTAAACCCTCAAAACCCATGTTCTGACGTAGCTGTTGCGTCAAAATGTGCGATGAAAGGGTAGCTGGATGTTCGGTATCCCAACTGGGTATAAGTAAATGGGCGCTCATCACCGCATCTACCCCAGCCGCGATCGCCGCTTGGAAAGGTGGTAGTTCGATTTCTGCCAATCTTGCCGGAGAATGAGGAATGGCTGGTAAATCTAAATGAGAATCAGCAGCCGTGTCCCCATGCCCAGGAAAATGCTTAGCTGCTGTGAGTACGGGATAAGATTTTGCCCCTTGAATATAGGCACTAGCTAGCTGGCTGACTATCGCTGGATTGTCGCCAAAGGAACGGACGTTAATCACAGGATTATCAGGGTTGTTGTTGACATCTACTACAGGAGCAAGCACCCAGTTAATCCCAACAGCTAAGGCTTCTTGAGCGGTAATTGCTCCCATTCGAGCTGCATATGTTTGGGCGAGACTGAGGTTGTGGGATGCGATCGCTCCTATTGCCATTGGTGGAGGAAACCAAGTCGCACCAGCAAAACGCTGTCCCACCCCTTCCTCAATATCTGCGGCAATCAATAACGGAATTGTTGCCCAGGATTGCAATTGTTGCGTTTTTAAAGCGATTTCTGCTGCACTTCCACCCAATAGAATCACACCACCTACACCTAGTCCTACCAACCGCTTGAGCTTATCTGTAGTTGGTTCCCAGCTAGGATAGAGAATCTGGTGGTCGAATAAGTAGCCAGAAGCTCTAACCACGAGCATCTGAGCCACTAGTTCTGTCAAGGAAAGAGTATCGAGATTAGGTAGCGATCGCATGACCGGGGATTAGGAGTTAAGTTGATGGTTGACTCTTAACTGTCAACTGTCAACCGTCAACTGTCAACTGTCAACTACCAACTACCCATTACCCGTAAGTTGTCACCGCCAAGTTGGGGTTGGGGTAACTGTACCATTAGGCATAGTTGTCGCTCTATATCTTGCCCCTCGTGAATTGACTAAATCCATAATTGCACCTCTGAGGTTAGCACCTTCTAGGTTGGCAGCCATTAAACCAGCACCAGTCAAGTTCGAGTTGACTAGAACAGCAGATTTGAGGTTTGCGCCGATTAGTAATGTCTCAAATAAATTAGCACTTGAAATATTTGCTGTCTCCAGATTTGCATCGCTTAAATCTGCACCTGCCAGAATAGAACGAGATAAGTTAGCACCTTGAAGATTGGCATTACGCAAGTTGGCTCTGCTGAGGTTTAAGTTATTCAGGGGTGCGTTACTTAAATCACATCGAGGACAAGCATTTGTCCGTTTTAATTGTGCTAGGTCTTGGGGATTATAAGCCTGAGCTGAAGCCATGAAACAAAGAGGAGCTAGCAAAGTAACGGTAGCAAGAATCGAAATTTTCATTGTCTAGATAACTTAATAATCATGTGTTGATGATTTGTGGCTGCTGGAGCCAGGCATAATAATTCGCGCTCCCGACTCAAAATCAGAGCGCCTCAAATAGTTCGGTTTAACAGAGTTGCTCAGAAGCAAGACTCTAATTATAAGATTCCCAAATCTGCTCCTTTGTTTCCCTTTTTAGCCGTAGTAACTAGGTTCATTACCAGGTTTCCACTTAATATTGCATCCAACACTAGGCTTTTGCTCGGTTGGCACGGGACGCGAGGCAAGAACTGCATCAATAGCAGCTCGCAAATCTGAACCCGTTACAGGCTTACCATTACTAGGACGGCTATCATCTAACTGTCCGCGATAAACTAATTTTTGCCCTGCATCGAACAAAAAGAAATCTGGAGTGCAAGCAGCGGTATAAGCCTTAGCTGTTTCCTGGCTCGCGTCATAGCATACGGGGAATGGCAAATCTAATTCCACTGCCATTGCTTTGAGCTTTTCTGGAGCATCATCGGGGTAGTTGTGAATATCATTGGCACTAATAGCAACCATCCCTACATTTTGGCGATTGTAATCTTTACCGAGTTGTGCTAGCTCCGTTTTAACGTGTTTGACAAAAGGGCAATGCTGACAAATAAACATCACTAGCAAAGCCTGTTTGCCAGCAAATGTAGATAAAGAGATCGTGTCGCCAGAAACAACATCTGGAAGTTGAAAATCTGGGGCAAGAGTGCCCAGGGGCAACATAGTAGAAGTTGTTAAAGCCATAATTAAGAACTCATAAGTTAAAATTCTCTATATTACTCATTTTCTGGATGATAACCAATCGCTGTTAGAGAACAGTGGTTGTAAAGTACAGTAGTTTTCAAAGAGATCGCTCAAATTAGCTCGCATTCAAGTCTCTAGATTTAAAATCTTACAGTAAAAGATATTACAAGATTTTAGTGTTGTGCAATTTCTGCGCCAGCACCTAATTCTACATAAAAAAGAAGTACATTCGATTCAGAATGCGATCGCGCACGAGTCAATCGTGGGTGACTTTAGATGTCGCTGCTTTTATGGTGCAGATGTTGGCTGCGGCTGGGGCTGATTTGGCGGCTGCTGATTTTGGGGTTGTTGGTTGTTTTGCGGTTGCTGTTGCGCTTTCAGGGCTTCTTGAGCCGTCATCCCCTCACCACCATTACCAAAAAACCAAATCGCTGATGCAGCTTCGGCGCGGGTAACGGGTTTTTTCGGCTGTAACAGTGTGGTATATCCGAAAACCCTGCGAATATTTGACTGCTCCCCATTTTGAAAATCTGCTATGACCGCACGTAAAGCTTTGGGATCGATCCGCGCTGCATCTTGGAATCCCCATGAATCTTTGACAGCCTCTAAGGAGGCGTTAGGCAAGGCTTGGCGGGTATCTAGAGGAACTTTCCAAAGAATCAACTGTTCCCGCGTTAACGGGGCATCAGGACGGAATAAAACCGCCGTTCCGTCTCCTGATAAGGAACTAGGAATTAAACCTGCTTCCGCGAGTCCCTGGATAACGGAGAAATCAGGATCGTTGCGCGGTACATCTCGAAATGCTGGTTGAGCTGCGGATGATGCGGCTCGAATTTGTAGTGCTGGACGAGTGGCTTGAATGCGATTATTGGCTTCAAACAACCAACGAGCAAATTCCCGGCGGCTGACGATCTTACTTGGATTGAATTGCCGGACGGAATCGGCTTGGCTGCTTTTGGCATTAGTTGGTTCGAGGGGCAAAACACCCAAAGCCGCCAGATTTGTAATATATTGTTGCAATTCTTGAGGGGCTTGGCTTAGGTCGTTGAAGCTTCTCTCGGCTGTGTCAGAAGTGACTGAGTTGCCTGTCTGTGTCTGAGCTGAGTTTTCCCCGCTGGTTTGGGGTGAGGGTGTAGGAGTGGCGGCTGTAGCTGGAGCATTTCGCTGATACTGAATGGTAAATTCCGTGCTAGCAGCAGGATCTATTCCAGGGTTCGGCTGGTTGGGTGTAGGAGTCGCATTCGGCGGAGGGGTAGATGTCGTTCTTGGCGCGATCGCAATTTTTACTAACAAATCGTTTCGCCGCGCCTCAATCGTCGCATTATCTGTTTCTCCCTCCGATGGCGGATTGACAATTTGCCAGTTATTTGACTGAAATTCCTTTTGGTAAAAGCTTTGCACGACGTTGATCGGATCGACACTCACCCAACGAGTTTCTGGCGGCGAAGACTCGTTTTCAACTGGTACAGATGCTACCAACTGAGCATCGGGATAGCGCGGAATTTCTGAAGGAAAGTCGGCTGGTAACTGGGCGAGCGCCCCATTCGGCTGATTTTGCCGAGCTGAATCGGTAGTTTGGGTAGAAGTGCCAGAATTGCTAAACGGTCGATTGGTCTCCAACTCAGGATCGGCAGCTAAAGTGCGCTCCAACTGCTGAGCGTTAGGACTGTTGGCGCAGGCAGTTACAGCAAGCAACAAGCAGGTTAAACTAGCTAATCGAGCGCTTTTTGAAAACAACACGGTTTTTCAGTATATATACTAGTTTTACGCTAGCGTAGGACTGCCCAATATCTGTAATTCTACGCTCTTTACCATCTTAGCTATATGCAAAAACTAAAATAGATATTAAATTTAAGAGGAGGCTGATTTATAATCCGCTATGGCTACTTCTTTCACCTCCCACTAAGCGTTACCTGTTAGTTGCCCGTGCTGAAACAAGATTGCATGCAGGTTTCATCTGAACAGCAGACCTCAACTGAAGCTAAGCTTCAATTACTGCTATTTGTAGATGAGCGTCCCAGTTCGCGACAGCAAATACAGCAAATTCGTCGTTATCTCAAGCAGCTACAAGCTGAGTACCCGTTTGAATTACAGATTGTCAATGTCGGGGAACAACCGTATCTAGCAGAACACTTCAAACTGGTGGCTACACCCGCTTTGATCAAGATTTATCCAGAACCAAGACAAACTCTTGCCGGAAGTAATTTGATCGAGCAACTGAGCAACTGGTGGCTGCGGTGGCAGCAATCAGCCGAGGCTCAGGCAAATTTAGTAGCAGAGTTAGCCGAAACCTCAACGAAACCGAAGAATTTAGAAAACCTAAACAACTCGGGCAACAGTTGCGGTACTTCCAATGTCGCCGCGATTCGTTCTGTAGCTGATTCGGTAGAAGTGATTCGGCTTTCTGATGAAGTATTTCGCCTCAAACGCGAGCAGGAGAGGTTATTGGAGCAGCTTCAGTTTAAAGATCGAATTATTGCAATGGTAGCGCACGACCTGCGCAATCCTCTGACAGCTGTGTCTATCGCTGTAGAAACCCTTGAAGCTCAATTTCTATCGACTAAAAAGGGGAGTTTTTCTGCATCGCCTGCTTTATTAACTCAGTTGTTCAAACAAGCTCGCAGCCAAGCTAAGATTATCGATCGCATGATTGCGAGTTTGTTACAGGTAACGCGGGGTTCTAGTGCCGAACTACAAATTCAACCCCACAAACTAGATTTAATCGAGCTATACCAAGATGTAGAAGCACATATTCAGGATCGCGCTCGGACTAAATCGCAATCTATCCAATCCGATCTTCCTAACGATTTACCTGCGGTTTATGCCGACCGAGAAAGGGTAAGGCAAGTCTTGATCAATTTACTTGACAATGCGATGAAGTATACTCCCGAAGGAGGCACGATCCGTATTTCTTGCCTGCACCGCACAACACAGAAGGTACAAGTCAGCGTTTGCGATACTGGGCCTGGAATTCCTGAAGAAAATTACGATCGCATCTTTGAAGAGCGGTTTCGCCTCAAGCGCGATGAAGCTAAAGATGGTTATGGTATCGGTTTAGCTTTATGTCAACGGATTATTAGAGCGCACTACGGGCAAATTTGGGTAGACTCAGCCCCCA
>NZ_JBOFLP010000291.1:0-20508 GCF_051657925.1 Chroococcidiopsis sp. | reverse complement strand
GCACGTTACCGCAACTGCGACACGAAACAAACGTACTGTGTCCTCGTCGATGGATAAATAAAATTCCCTGCTGTCCCCGTGCTTGCAACTGCTGCAAAGCCTCCAACAGCGCACGGCTGAAAATCGAGCGATTGTCTTCCTGAATCTCCTGGCGCATATCCACCACTTCTACAGGTGGGAGAGGGCGGGATTGGATGCGTTCTGGTAAAGAGAGGTAATGAGTAAAAGAGTCGGGAGTCGGGAAAGATTGGTGCGTGGTGCGCGAATCAAATTTAGATTTTGGATTTTGGATTGTAGATTGTTTTTCTCCCTCAGTTCCCTCAGCTACCCCAGCTCTCTTCCCCTGCTCCCAGCTCGTCCCTGTTCGTCCCTGCTCCCTACTAATCACCCAACTTTCCAACGAGGGGGTTGCAGAACCCAATACTAAGGGACAGTTTTCTAATTCAGCGCGCCACTGGGCGACGGTACGGGCGTGGTAGGTGGGAATGGGGGAATCTTGCTTAAAGCTGCTGTCGTGTTCCTCGTCTAAAATAATTAAACCAAGACGGGGTAAGGGGGCAAAAATAGCAGAACGAGTACCAATGACAACTTGGGGTTCTCCTAAGAGCATTTGTCGCCAGGTATCGTATCTTTCTCCATCTGAGAGGGCGCTATGGTAAACGCATACTTTGCTACCGAAGCGGGCGCGAAAACGATCGGTAAGTTGGGGAGTTAGACCGATCTCCGGTACTAAAACTAGAGCCGATTTGCCTTGACGTAATATGGGCGCGATCGCCTGTAAATAGACTTCAGTTTTACCCGATCCCGTCACCCCATGCAATAAGACGCGATCGCATCCCTCTAGTTGAGTAATTGTTTCTACTGCTTGTAACTGAGCTGCTGTCAGTGTTTTTGGCTCGTCTGCTGCTTGCAATACTCCTTGTTCTTGCCGCAGCATTTCCCGTTCTGAAATCACAACATAGCCCTTCTGTTCTAATGTCTTGAGGGTGCTAGGACTGGCGTTACACAGCCGTAACAGTTCGCTTAACCAAATATCGCTGCCCTGCCGTCGCAACACGTCTAAAATTTCCTGTTGTCGAGACGTAATATCTCGTTCTAATCCCGTACTTACCAATGTCACCGCTTTTTGCAACTTGGGGCGTGTCAGGCGGGGTGGTTCTAGATAACTTTCTACCAACGACATGCGCAACAATTCTCGCACTCCCCGATAGGCATTCCTGACTTGCCTTTGCAGGTAAACAAAGCTGTAGTCTTTGTGTGGTTGAGCTTGCAGCAGTGCCAAAATTTCTTTCGCCGCCGGAGTGAAGAAAGCATCAACACCAGGTTTGATTTCCCCAATTAGTTTAATCCGACGCTGCGATCGCCCTAACAGTCCAGGGGGCAAAGCAACGCGAATTGCTGCAATCAAGGGAGTGTAGTAATATGCTGCCACTCGATTGAGTAGCTCCCAATAAGCAGGCGGGAAAAAGCCCCGACTCACCACATCTTCAACAGCACGAATTTTGTCTGGGGATAGATCGACGGGAGGCTGCTCTACAAATCGTAAGGCGATCGCTCCAACTTGATTTGCCCCAAACGGCACGCTGAGGATATCTCCCGGTTGTACCGTCAATTGAGCTGGCAACTTATAGGTATAGATCTCCTGCGTTCCAGGGCAATCTACCAAAACTTCCAGCCAACGCTGGTTCGTCTGCGATTGGTAGTATCCTTGTAGTTCAGCTACCACAGATCTGCCTGTTAAATTTACCCCGACCATACCTAAATTAGCCTACTCCTACAATTACCCTTGGCGCGACCTGTGGTAATCCATATTACAATTTGCCTTCTGAATTCGCAATGAAGTGAGTAGTTGTCAGTTGTCATTTATCAGCGATCGGGGAGCAGTTAGTTATTTTATCTCCTCTGCTCCTGAAGCCCCGGAAGCTCCCTCTGCTCTCTTCCGACTGCTAATAAGTATTTTCTCCCCATTGGTAGAGATTTAAATGGTTAATTCTATGCCATCCTAATTTTTAGGAACAAATACTTTAAGAAAACTTAATGAATCAGATTGGCATATGTGTATAATTAGTAACTTTTATTCCTTAGCCTAGCATATATTTAGGAATACTAAACATCCTATTGGCTTGGTATACATCATAACTTTCGGAAGAACTATTTGTTTTTCGGAAATACACAACGACCTTTAACAAAAACTTAATAACTTTGCCATAGAAAAACAGGAAATCTCTTACTATTTACATTGCATTTCAAACGATAATTAGCCTACGATAAGCATGGTTGGAAAATTTAATAAAACTCTCGCTCTCAATTTACAGTGTTTATTGCCGAGCGAATTTGGTAATAAAAAATACGAATTTGAAAGGTTTTCAAGTCGAGAAAAACTGATAATAAGCTTCTCATAAGAAGATAATTACCCAGAAAAGTTTCAAGCCTGAAACTTAATTAAAAATTAAGTAGTCTCCAATCTACCTTGTGCAAGTGTTTATGTACGAAAGAAAGCAGCCGTACCAACACGATCGCTTCCCTACCCCTGAATTCAACAGCGATATAGATATTGCCGAAATAGAGGTAATTACCGCTTTGAATCGAGAAGTCGAATCGGAACCAGAGCAGCTACCCGAGCTAACAACACCTACTATAGAAGACACAGCGATCGCCTTGACAGAAGGGTGGGAGGCTGACGAGCGAGACTTTGATGGGATTGGAGCAGCAAGAGCTTCGGAGTATCAAAAAACTCAGTTTGACGACGCAGTGGGAGCATTTTTTAAAGAAATGGCGCGTTATCCCTTGCTGAAAGCAGACGAAGAAGTAGAATTAGCGCGTCGAGTCCGGTTTTTAGTTGAAGTTGAAGAAATTCAAAGAGGAATACAAAAGCAACTCAAACGTCAACCAAACCGTGAAGAATTGATAGCGGAGTTAGGAATTTCAGAAAAACAATTAGAACACCAACTGTATTTGGGACGAGTGGCAAAGCGGAAAATGATTCGTTCTAATTTACGCTTGGTAGTTTCCATCGCCAAACGTTATTTGAATCGTGGTTTGCCATTTCTAGATCTCATTCAAGAAGGCGCAATGGGACTCAATCGCGCCACAGAAAAATTCGATCCCGACAAGGGATATAAGTTTTCTACCTATGCCTATTGGTGGATTCGTCAAGCAATTACGCGAGCGATCGCTAATGACGCTAGAACAATTCGGCTACCAATTCACATTGTTGAAAAATTAAATAAACTTAAAAAATATCAACGCGAGCTGAAGCAAAAACTCCAACGCAATCCTTCAGAAATTGAATTAGCCGCAGCATTAGAAGTTCCACCAGAACAGTTACGTCAATTACAACAGTTACGGCGCAAGGCTTTATCTCTAAATCATCGAGTCGGGAAAGAGGAAGATACAGAATTAGTCGATCTTTTAGAAGACAACGACGCTCAATCTCCCGAACAACAGATGAGCGAAACCATGATGAGACAGGAAATATGGGATGTTTTGGGTGATGTTCTCACTCCCAGGGAAAAAGACGTAATTTCTCTGCGTTACGGTTTAACGACAAGCGAACCTTGTACTTTGGAGGAAGTCGGTTGTTTGTTTAATCTCTCTCGCGAAAGAGTTAGACAAATTCAAAGTAAAGCCATGCGTAAATTGCGCCGTCCTCATATTGCTAAACGCTTGAAAGGATGGTTATTGTAATTTTAGATTTTGGATTTTAGATTTTAGATTGGATCCGAAATCTAAAGTTTGGTTATGAATGATAAATTTGTCTTGCGCCCATCTCAACCAACTGATACTCATGCCATCTTTGAATTGATTAAAGCATTGGCGGAGTATGAAAAATTATCTCATGCTGTAGTTGGTAGTGTGGAGGCATTACAAAAACATTTATTTGGTTCCCGTCCCTACGCCGAAGCAATTGTGGCTGAATCTGACGGCAAAGCTGTAGGATTTGCGTTGTATTCCTACAACTACTCTACATTTCTCACCAAACCTGGAATTTATCTTGAAGATTTGTTTGTTTTACCAGAATATCGCCGCCAGGGGATCGGTAAAGCCATATTCAAATATTTAGCAGAGTTAGCAGTAGAAAGAGATTGTGGGAGAATGGAATGGAGCGTCCTAGATTGGAACAAACCCGCGATCGCATTTTATCACCAAATAGGGGCTGAAATTTTGGCAGATTGGCGAATTTGTCGCATCACCTTTTGAAGGTTAGAGATTAGTTACCATTTCTGTAGGGTGCGATGCATATGTCGCACCCTACGAGTTATGAGTCACAAAATATGAACTATAGCGATCGCCTCACTTCGCGCTACGAAATTCAACAACAATTGGCAAAAAAAGCCGGACGCAAAACGCTGTTAGGGCGGGATTTAGAAACTCAACAATTAGTTGTTATCAAACTCCTTTCCTTCGGAATAGATTTTGAGTGGGAAGCGTTGAAGTTATTTGAACGGGAAGCAGAAACTTTAAAAGCTTTATCTCATCCTGCTATTCCCAAATATTTAGATTTTTTTGAATTCGATACACCCTACAGTAAAGGGTTTGCTCTGGTACAGTCTCATGTAGAAGGAAAATCTTTAGAAACAGAACTCAAAGCTGGACGAACTTTTAGTGAAGTGGAAGTTAAACGATTAGCTAAATCAGTACTAGAAATTTTGATTTACCTCCACGGACAAAAACCACCCGTCATTCACCGCGATCTGAAACCTAGCAATATTTTGCTTGGGGATCGCATAGAAAAAATATATTTAGTCGATTTCGGTTCTGTCCAAACTCTAGCTTCCAAGGAAGGCGGAACGATGACAGTCGTGGGGACATACGGTTATATGCCTCCCGAACAATTTGGCGATCGCGCCGTTCCCGCCTCCGATTTATATAGCTTAGGTACAACTTTAATTTACTTGGTTACGGGGACTCATCCCGCCGATTTACCACACAAAAACGGACACATTCAATTTGAATCGGTGGCAAATTTGAGTCCTGAATTTACCCGCTGGTTAAAGTGGATGACCGAACCAAACTTAGATCGGCGTTTGAGTTCGGCTCGGGAAGCGTTGGCAGCGTTAGAACAACCTGTAAATATCGTACAGACAATTTCGCAACCGTTTGGGAGTAAAATTAAATTACATCAAGATGCCAATTCTGTAGAAATTTTGCTTCCTAGCAAAGGTTTTAGTCCTGAAATTGTCTCTTTAAGCTTATTTGCGATCGCCTGGAATTCGTTTTTAGTATTTTGGCTAGCCTCGGCTCTCATAACAGCACCAATGGGCATGAATCTCTTCTTCGGCTTATTTTCACTGCCTTTTTTGGGCGCGGGTGCAAGTATGGTTTGGCGAATTCTTTCAGCTTTATTTGGTAAAGTCCGAATTAGTTTAGATCGTAACTATATTTCTCGCAGTTACGAAATGTTTGGTTTTCAGTTCAAACAGCCACGCCATCAAATACCGAGACAAGAGATCGAAAAACTCGCGATCGCATCTTTTGGCAATGTCTCCCGCTTGACAATTTGGGCGGGAACCAGAAAATACGAATTCGGTAACGATGGTTCTATCTCTCCTTCTGAAATTAACTGGCTAGCCCAAGAACTCAGCACCTGGCTGAAAATCCCAGTTACCAAGTCGTAAGTTGTCAGTTGTCAGTTGGAATTAACTACTCCCTGCTCCCTGCTCCCTGCTCCCTGTTACGAAGTTATCGCACCCCAACTATGATTAATAAGAAAGAAGGTTGACAGGAGAATTATATGTTTGGTCTAGGATGGGCGGAAGTCGGAATCATCTTCATCATCGCAATTCTAATTTTTGGTCCCAAGAAAATTCCCGAATTAGGTAGTTCCCTGGGGAAAACCCTACGCGGCTTCAAAGAAGAACTGAAAAACCCCCAGGAAGATCGCCCTGAATCGGAAGATTAATAGGGAAAGTCAAAAGTCATCAAAGTTACCTCTTGCAAATGACAAATGACAAATGACTAAATCTGATTCACCGACGATACGATCCCAGTTGGTGAATCTTGCGCCGCCACGCTGGGAGGCTGGAGGGAATTATCGCTCAAAGGATTACGGGCTTGAATTAAGCTAATGGCACGGCTGACGCTTTCTGGCAGGATCACCACCAAACTACCATTGGAGGCAGTGTCTAAACCCGTATTGATTGCTGTCGTCTCATCTAAGACGATCTCGTAACGACAATCGGACTTGACTTGCATGATTCCCTTGGAAATTAACTCAGCCGCATCTCCTCTAGGGCGACCTCTGTTATCGTCGTCTTCTTTAATAATGATGCGATCGAAAATTTCTGCGGAAAGCTTACCCAGGATGATAAAATCTTCGTCACGGCGATCGCCAGGACCTCCGATGACACCGATTCTTTCTCCTGCCGTCCAGTTACGCACAAATCCCCCTAATGCCTCGTAGCTGTGGGGATTGTGAGCGTAGTCTACCAAGGCATGGTATTCACCCAGGTTGAATAAATTCATCCGCCCAGGAGTCTGACTGCTGGAAGCACGGAACGTAGCTAATCCAGCACGGATCTGTTCGATCTGCACGCCGTAGGCATAAGCTGCCAAACTAGCAGCTAAAGCGTTGGCAATCATAAACGGTGCGCGTCCGCCCATAGTTAACGGTACGTTCGCCGCCTGTTCGATCCGCAGCGTCCAATCTCCCTGCAAAATTGATAGGTAGCCGTTTTCATACACCGCAGCCAATCCCCCCTGTTGAGTATGCTCCCGCACTAAAGGGTTGTCTGAAGACATGGAAAACCAAGCTAGCTTAGACTTGACGCGATCGCGCATTTCTGCTGTAAGCGGATCGTCGGCATTGAGGACGGCATAACCATTCGGTTGCACGGCTTCCGCCACCACGCTCTTGAGGTGTGCCATTTGTTCGAGCGTGTCAATATCGCCAATGCCCAAATGATCGGCAGCCACATTTAACACAACCCCAACATCGCTAGCATCAAAAGCCAGTCCCGATCGCAAAATGCCTCCCCGTGCCGACTCTAGTACGGCAACTTCCACCGTGGGGTCTTGTAAAATCAACTGGGCGCTTTGGGGACCAGTATTATCGCCTGGTTCTACTAAATAATCGCCGATATACGTTCCATCAGTTGTGGTGTAACCGACAACCTTGCCACTCTGTTTAATCAGGTGTGCCGTCAAGCGCGTAGTGGTTGTTTTACCATTCGTTCCCGTCAGGGCAATAATTGGAATTCGGCTGGGCGTACCTGGGGGAAACAACATATCTAATACTGCCCCAGCAACGTTACGAGGAATACCGCGACTGGGAGCAACGTGCATCCTAAAGCCTGGAGCCGCATTCACTTCTACAATTACGCCTTCAGTTTCCCGCAACGGACGGCTGATATCAGAGGTGACAATATCGATCCCCGTGATATCTAAGCCAACGATTTTCGCGACTCGCTGCGCTAACCAAGCATTTTCTGGGTGAATGTCATCGGTACGGTCTACAGCGATCCCGCCCGTACTCAAGTTTGCCGTTGCCCGCAAGTAGCAAACTTCGCCCTCTGTTAATACCGTATCTAAGGTATAACCCTGGCGTTCGAGCAATTGGAAACTAGTGCGATCGAGTTGAATTTTGGTCAGAACGTTATCGTGTCCCTCACCCCGATTCGGGTCTTGGTTCGTTTCTTCAATTAACTGTTCGATCGTACTCTCACCATCACCAACAACGTGAGCGGGGACGCGCTCGGCAACGGCAACCACCGTACCATCTACGACTAATACGCGATGGTCGCGCCCGACGTAGTAGCGTTCGACGATTACAGCGCGAGAAACTTCTTTAGCAGCATCGTAGGCGGCTTCAGCTTCTTCCCAGGTTCTAATATCGATCGTGATGCCCCGCCCGTGGTTGCCATCCAAGGGTTTAATCACAATTGGATAACCGCCAACAGAGGCGATCGCATCTTCTAATTCATCTAAATAGCTAATTGTCGTCCCTTGAGGAACGGGTACGCCGGCATTGTCTAAAATCCGTTTCGTGCTTTCCTTATCGCAGGCAAGTTCTACACCCAAAATTCCCGTGCGATCGCTCATCGTAGCTTGCACCCGCTTCTGATTCGCACCGTAACCCAACTGAATCAAAAACCGCGCCCCCAAATTCATCCAGGGAATGCCCTTAGCTGCTGCTTCTTCTACAATCGCTTCCGTACTCGGTCCTAACGCCGCATCCCGATACAGTTCCTTGAGATCCTGCAAATCCTGCTCTAACTCAACTTGGGAATATCTTCCTTGCTCCACAATACTTTGGCACATCCGCACGGCAGCCCTTCCCGCATAGCGTCCTGCCTGCTCGTCTTCATAGTCAAACACCACTTGATAAATCCCTGGTGTTGAAGTTTCCCGCGTCCGTCCAAAGCCGACTGACATGCCTGCCAGTTCTTGTAACTCTAAGGCGATATGTTCCACCACATGCCCCATCATCGTGCCTTCCCGCACCCGCATCAGGAAACCACCACGACACCCAGGAGAGCAAAAATGCGATTCTAAACTCGGTAGAGTCTCGACTAGTCCTTCATAGAAGCCTGGAATTCGATCTGTCGGTTGCTCGGCTAACTCTTCTAAATCGAGCCGCATCAAGATCAGCTTATGTCGGCGAATGCTCCAATAGTTGGGACCGCGTAAAGTCTGGATTTTCAGAATTCTCATGGGATTGGGAAATGGGGGGTGCAACCAATTAACTAGTGTCTCGCTCAAGACTTCGCGACAACTGTATCGAAAATCACATTTTCACTGAAAATCGAAAATGCAGTTCATATTCTTCCCAACGAAAGAATATAACTCCGAATTCCGACTTCTGACTTTTGTACGGGCGGGTTTAGCAGAGAAATTAACAGCCTTAGCCATAAATCTTTGGTCAAAACCCGCTCCTACGAATACTTGACTTACAACTTTTGTACGGGCGGGTTTAGCAGAGAAATTCACAGTCTCAGCCGTAAATCTTTGGTCAAAACCCGCCCCTACGAATACTTGACTATTGCGGTAGTCTCTGCACGGGAGCCAAAACGATCCGCTTTTGTAAATGATAGCGATCGCCATAACTCAGAATATGTACTCGCAGGTTATGCAAACTCAAAGGCTCGACAGCACCAATATCGGCATGGTTAGTGTAAGACATTTCCCCAGGATCGACAATTGTAACTGTACCTTTGCCCATCACCCTTAAAGTGCCATCTTTCTCGACCATAGCGCAAGTATCTTCATCGATACCGATCCCCAAACGATCTGGATGACAGGCAACTGCACTGAGCAACCGTCCCATCCGATTGCGATTGTGAAAGTGTTGATCCACAATCGCATCAGGGATGATTCCCAGACCGATCGCCATATCTACCAGCGCTCGATTTGGTGACTCGCCGCTGCCACCGCCAGCAATCATGTGATGCCCCATCACGGCAGCTCCCGCACTCGTACCAGCTAAAGTTAGCTGTCCCCGCTGCACCCGCATCCGAATAATATCCATCGCTGGGGTATCTGCCAACACCGCACACAGACGTAGTTGATCCCCCCCGGTCAAAAAGACTCCCGTACAAGCAGCCAGACACGCCTGAACGTTTGGCTCCTCGCACTGTTGTCGTTCTCGGATATCCAAGACTTCGACTTTTTTTGCTCCCATTTCTTCAAAAATGCTAAGATAGCGTGCGCCAATAATTGTCGGTTCGCGAGAAGCAGAAGGAATAATAGCAATGTGGGCATCTGTCGATCCGGCACGAGCAAAAAACGTGTGCAGGATTTCCCTTCCGTGAACCTTATCCTCTGCTCCACCGATCACCAAAATGGCTGTTTTTGTAGCTTGGGGAGTCCTCATTTCCAGCGATTGAGCCTCTAATTGCACCATTGTTTCTTTCCTTCTCGTCAACCCCATTCAATGTCCGCTCCCGCGATCGCTTCAGTGCTGCAAAGCATTCAATCCGAGGTTGAGACCGTACCAATTGAATTTTTTTTACCCTGACCGCTCAGTAATTTGCCAGACGTGACAATATTTAAACATAATTTAAACAATAAGCAACACTTTTGTCATTGAGTGGTGAGTGGTGAGTGGTGAAGCGGTCGGAAGCGCGCGTGTCCCGCGCATTGGAAAGCAAGCGGAAGCGCGCGTGTCCCGCGCATTGGAGCCGCGTCGTGGTGCGTGAGAACAAGACACTGCTAACTGGTCACTGGTCACTGGTCACTGGTCACTGATAATTGCTCCCTACTCCCTGCTCTCTACTCCCTTTCTTCACTGACAACTGATAACTGTTTAATATAGTCATTTTTCTGGTTGAGTTTTTGTGCGCTTTGATATAGTTACTCTCTTCCCCGACTTCTTTATCTCTCCCCT
This sequence comes from Chroococcidiopsis sp., assembly GCF_051657925.1. Taxonomy (NCBI): domain Bacteria; kingdom Bacillati; phylum Cyanobacteriota; class Cyanophyceae; order Chroococcidiopsidales; family Chroococcidiopsidaceae; genus Chroococcidiopsis; species Chroococcidiopsis sp. The sequence continues at coordinate 10,184 of NZ_JBOFLP010000291.1, read as the reverse complement.
TAGTTCAGGATTGATGTGTAAAGCTTTGGCAAAAAAAATTGCTGAGGTAAATCTGGTCAATCCCCGCGACTTTACCACCGATAAGCATCGCAAGGTCGATGACGAACCCTACGGTGGTGGTGTAGGGATGTTGATGAAACCAGATCCGATTTTCGCTGCCGTTGAATCACTCCCAATTTTACCGCGTCGAGAAACGATATTAATGACTCCTCAAGGTCAACCTTTGAATCAATCGTTGCTCAAAGAATTAGCAGGTAACTGCGAGCAAATAGTCATTATCTGCGGGCATTATGAAGGGGTAGACGATCGCGTACTGCATTTAGTCACGCGAGAAATTTCTTTAGGTGATTTCGTGTTAACTGGAGGAGAAATTCCCGCTCTAGCATTGATGAATGGAGTTATCCGGCTACAACCAGGAACGGTAGGAAAAACAGAGTCTCTGAAAGCCGAAAGTTTTGAGGCAGGGTTGTTAGATTATCCTCAATATACTCGTCCAGCAGAATTTCGCGGCTGGAAAGTTCCAGAAGTTCTACTTTCGGGGAACCATCAAGCGATCGCCCAGTGGCGCTACGAACAGCAAATTCAACGCACCCGCGATCGCCGTCCCGATCTGTTAGAGGGAGCGCACGAGCAGGGAGCAGGGGGAAGAGAGCTGAGGGAGCAGAGGGAGCTGGGGGAGAAAGAAATTTAAAATTCAAAATTTTCCTACACCCCACACCCTACACCCTTTCTTCACTGATAACTGTCAACTGTCTAGTCTTTTTGCCGCAAATGCGATCGCCTCTTCTACAGTCGAGATTTTACCTTCGATTTGAGCCAGTTGAATCTGTAACAGCATTTCCCCAATCAGGGGACTAGGGGAGAGTTTAAGAGCTTTCATTAAGTCATGACCTGTCAAAATTGGGGTAGGATGGGCAACTGGATCTTTGGGGTTGAAATAGCGGTGAATGAGCAAAGAGAGTGAATCTATACTCGTTCCTTCTACTACAGCTAAAATTACAATCGCGGGAAAAACAACACTAGCAGCACGAAAGAGAAAGTATTGGTCTGCTAAAGTCATTTGTCTGGGTGATTTTGCTTGGAGTTGAGGTAATAGTTGTAAGGCTGTAGTGACAGCTTTAATTTCTGCCCGACTGTAGGCTAATTTATCTAACTCTATTTCTGCTGTGGCTGAATTTGTAGAAACGAGACAAGTCAGTTTGACAATTCCCAACCAGGAAGTTTTGATTGTATTTCGTACTGGTTGACTGAGTTCTCGAACTAACTGGGGAAATGATGATAAGCTAGCAGCGGCAGAGTTAACCTTGAGTAATCGCTCTATATGCGATCGCGTCATACTAGGAAACCAAGGTGCAAGTAACCCATCTTCCCCAGCAGCTTGCAACCATGCCGTACCGCGATCGCTATTCAGGAGATAGCCTAATTCTACTCGTACTCGTTCGGCTGCTACTCGTTTGATTAAAGGTGCAAGCTGACGAATTGTCGATCGCGTATTTGGTTCGAGAGCGAAATCTAACTGAGCAGCTTGACGATAACCTCTTAGCAATCGTAGCGGATCGTCTTGCAAATTTGCAGGCGATATCATCCGTAACAAGCATTGCTGTAAGTCAGTATAGCCCTGTAAAGGATCGATGAGTTCTTGAGTGTGAGGATTGTAGGCGATCGCATTAATCGTGAAATCTCGTCGTTGCAAGTCGGTTTCGAGAGAAGCACCTTCTTGTAAGGCAAAATCAACGGTAGCATTTTTAAACACAACTCTAGCAATCTGCCTTTGCGCGTCGAGTAAGACAAAACCAGCTTTGTAATGTTTGGCGATCGCCCTAGCTGTCTCAACCGCTTTTTCTGGTAAAACAAAATCTAAATCCAAATAATCTGAGTTTCTACCGAGTAGGCGATCGCGGACTGCACCACCTACTAGGTACGATGGTTGAGGCAACCATTCCCAGCCAAAGGGCAGATCGGTAAATAATTGAGATAATAAAGAGGGAGACATCGCAACAAAAATCAACCCAGCAACTGACTCACATCCAGTTTGTATAAGCTAAATTAACAGAAAAGCAAATGGAGAAGGTTCTATGTGCATCTGCGTCAATTGCCATTACGTGGATCGCTGCATGACCTATCATGCAGTAGAACACCAACACCAGCAACCCCACTTGACCGAAAACCCAAGTTTTGAACCAGTTGAACCAAGCATTAACGTCAATATCCGTCCCAAAGAAGACTACATTGAAATGGAATGGGACGTAGTAGGTTGCCTCAGTTTCAAAGCCGAAATGGGTAAATGGTCAAAACTGCGCCCCGGCGAACTCGTACCCACTTGAGAGTGAGTAGGGAGCAGGGAGCAGGGAGTAGGGGGGACAAGGCAGAATAATCACAAATGACAAATGACGAATGACGAATGACCAACTACGCCCTTGCTCTACACACGACAACACCAGAGTTAGGACTGGCAATTAGTAATTTTCAGGAAGATAGACGCGATCGCGTTGTGCATTTGGGGCGCGATCTGTCAAGTCTTTTGCACCAAAATTTAGCAGAGTTTCTGCAACCTCAAACTTGGTCAGATTTGGCATTTATTGCTGTAGCTAAGGGACCAGGAGGCTTTACAGGAACGCGCATTGGCGTGGTAACGGCGCGGACGCTAGCGCAACAACTCGATATTCCCCTATTTGCCATCTCAACTTTAGCCGCAGTCGCCTGGGGACATCGAGGCGAAAAACCTATCGCTGTACAAATGCCAGCCCAGCGAGGACAATTATTTACGGCAATTTATCAATTGACTTCAGATTCACAAGCCTTAACTCCCCTATTAGCAGATACAGTTATGTCTCCCGAAGCATGGCAGCAAACTTTGGTTGATTTTTCAGCTCCTTATCAACTAGTTTCTGCCGAGGGTAATTTAGGGGCTTCTGTCTCCCAGATTTTAGAATTAGCCGAACTCGAATGGCAACAAGGCAAACGCCCCCACTGGTCAGCAGCATTACCTTTTTACGGACAGCATCCGGTAGCTTGAAAAGTCAAAAGCTAAAAGTCAAAAAGCAGTGGGTTCAGAATTCTCTCTTATTCCCTACTCCCTACTCCCTACTCCCTGCTCCCTACTTCCTTATATCTTTTCAGCTAAATAATTATTTTTAGTCAGTTTCAGAATTATCGACATTAATTGATAGGGATTGATGGGTTTAGAGAGATGTATTTGAAAACCAGCAGCGATCGCACGCTCGCGGTCTGAATCTCTGGCAAATCCAGTCAAGGCGATCGCCGGGGTATGAGTACCTAGTTTTATCTCTAGCATTCTAATTTGGTGAATCAAAGCATAACCATCTTCGCCTGGCATCCCCAGATCGCAAACCATAATATCTGGTTTGAACTGGGTAAAGGCACCGATCGCTTCCGGTACTGAGCTAGCAACAACAATCTCAGCACCGTACTCCGTGAGAGCTACTGCCAATAATTCCAAAGTATCGGGTTCGTCATCAACCGCTAAAACTTTTCTCCCCACTAAGGGATATGGTTCTGATGTCTCCAACCAGAGATCGGCAGTAGAAGGCTGCCGATTTTGACTCAATTGTTGTTTTGGTAGTGGAAGCTGAACTGTGAAAGTCGCTCCCTGTCCGACTCCGCCGCTAGCAACACCAACTGTCCCACCGTGCATTTCGACGATGTGACGGACGATCGCCAGTCCCAATCCTAACCCGCCATGCGATCTGGTACTTGAGCTATTTTCTTGCCGAAAGCGATCGAATACATGCGGCAGAAACTCGGCACTAATGCCTTGACCGCGATCGATAATTTGAATTTGAGCGTAGCTGTCAATTTGAGCTTGGCTGTTAGAATCGTCCGCAACTAATGATAGGCAAATGTCCGCCTGTTGACCTTCGGTAGAAAACTTAATTGCGTTACTTAGCAAATTCCAAAAGACTTGTTGCAATCGGTTAGAGTCAGCCAAAAGCAAAATTTGTCTTTCTATTTCTGCGTCTTCCCAATCAGGATCGACTGTAAACTTAAGTTGAATTCTTTTTGCATCAGCCATCGGTTGTACTGCCTTAATTGTTGCAGCAATAATCGACGGTAGATAGACCGGAGCAAACTGAAGTTCGAGCGTGCCTTGAACAATGCGGGAAACATCTAATAAATCTTCAATTAAATGTTGTTGCCATTTCGCATTGCGTTCGATCGCTTCTAATATTTCCCATTTGGTAGTCGTCGTAAATTTTCGCGTGCGAAGTATTTGCGACCAACCAAGAATGGCATTGAGCGGTGCGCGTAGTTCGTGAGAGACAACAGCTAAAAACTCATCTTTGATCCGATTTGCTGCTGTTAAACTTTCGGCTTGTTCTCTTAGGGTATCTTCCATCTGCTTCGTGGAAGTAATATCTGTATGGGAACCAACCATGCGAATTGCAGCGCCAGTTTCATCCCACAAGACTTTGCCGCGAGACAAAATCCATTTGTAAGTGCCATCTTTACAACGCAGGCGATGTTCTGTACGGTAAAATTCAGTTTGTCGGGCAAGATGCTCTTGTAGCGATCGCATCACCGATTCCACATCGTCTAAATGCACGCGGTTCGACCATTCTTCAAAGCAATTCCCAATCTCATTTTCTGTATAACCCAGCATTGCTTTCCACCGAGCTGAAAGAAAAACTGTATTATTTTTAAGATCCCAGTCCCAAATTCCGTCATTAGTACCGTCTAGTGCTAAATGCCAGCGAGCTTCACTTTCTTTGAGTTCTAACTGAATGCGTTGGCGTTCTCGCCGAGAAGCAGCCTCTTCAATCTCTCGTTCGATCGCGGGGACTAGACGCGCCAAGTTCCCTTTCATAATGTAGTCGTGCGCTCCGGCTTTCATGGCTGCGACAGCAGTTTCTTCACCAATATTGCCAGAGACGATGATAAATGGAATGTCTAAAGCTTTAGATTGCAATACGTGCAAAGCAGCAGTGGCATTAAATTTTGGTAATGAATAATCGGCTAGAATGATATCCCACTGTTGGCGATCTAGGGCGCTCGACATTGCCTCTGGAGTTTCTACCCTCAGCCACTCTACATCGCAGTTATGGTGTTCTAGATGACACACCAACAACTCAGCATCATCTTCTGAGTCTTCAACTAGTAAGATACGTAGAGGTTTACTCACGGTATGAGTTACATAGCGGGAATTCATTTAAGTGGAGCCAGTATAACCCAAGTTGCCGAGAAGCTACCAAAAAATCCGTAAAGTTTACAGGTTTGCGCACGTAGCTATTGCACCCTAATTCGTAGCTGTTAATCATATCTTCCTGTTCGTTGGAAGTTGTCAGTACGACAACGGGAAGAGAACGAGTTTTTGCATCAGCTCGTAAGCGGCGTATAACTTCTAAACCACTCACCTTCGGTAAATTTAAGTCCAGCAGTACTAATGTTGGTTGCTGTTTGGGGTGGCGATCGCTATATTTCCCAGTATGAAATAAGTAGTCTAGTACCTCAGCTCCATCGCGGACAACATCAATTTCATACTCTAAACCACTGCGCTCAAATGCCATCAGCGTTAGTTCTTCATCATCGCGATTATCTTCTACTAGTAAGATCAGTTTTTTAGACATTTTTTCTCAGTTATCGGTGAAGAATGGGGTGTAGGGTGTGGGGTGTGGGGTGTAGGGAATTTTGAATGCATGAATTGCTCCCTTGTCTCCCTTGTCTCCCTACTCCCTTTGAATTCTCAAATTCTCTCTTGTAGTGTGAAGAAAAATGTTGTGCCTCGATCTAAGGTACTTTCTGCCCAAATTTGCCCTCCGTGACGTAGAACGATCCGCTTGACTGTAGCCAATCCAATGCCATTACCAGGAAATTCATCTTCTGAGTGGAGGCGTTGAAAGGCAACGAACAATTTAGCAGCATATGCCATGTCGAAGCCAGCACCATTGTCACTAATAAAATAAACATTAGAAGAATTAAAAGGAGATAAAGAGCGTTCCGTAAAGAATTTGAGCTGTTTTAATGGAAGCTTGCCAAATTCAATTCGAGCAAATTTTTTGCGTGAGGTAAATTTCCAAGCGTTGTTGAGTAAATTCTCAAATAAAACTCGAATGAGTTGTGGATCTGCTGGTGCGTTGATATCAGGAGCGATCGCAAATTCTACGGCTCGTTCTGGTTGTGCCTGTTGTAATTCTGAAGCGATATTTCGCACCACTGCGCTCAAATCGAGATTTTGTAACCGCATTTCGCTGCGCGTCACCCGCGATAAGTGAAGCAATTCTTCAATCAGTTCTCCCATTCTTTGACTGGCAGCACGAATACGTTGCAGATAGTGTTTCCCTTTCTCGTCCAAGTTAGTACAGCGTTCTAGTAAAGCTAGACTGAAACCATCGATACTGCGTAGTGGGGCGCGAAGATCGTGAGAGACAGAATAGGAAAATGCTTCTAGTTCTTTATTCGCAGCTTCTAATTGTGACGTGCGCTCGGTTACCCGTTGTTCTAGATTATGATTGAGTTCTTGTAGAAGTGACTGTTCTTGTTTGCGCTCTGTAATATCTTGCAAATAAACTGATAACCCGTTCGCCGCCGGATAAACTCGAACCCCTAACCATTTGTCAAGTGGTACAAAGAATTCTTCAAATCGGACGGTGACTTGCTCGGTTGCGGCTCGGCGATATTCGCGCTCAAATATAGTTCCTACAATTGCGGGAAATTCAGACCAAATGTGACGATTGAGTAATTCATCTGGCGATCGCTGCAACAAGTTTTCGGCTTGGGAATTAATGTAGGTAAATCGCCAGTCGCCGTCCAAGGCAAAAAACGCATCGGAAATGCTTTCTAGTAGTTCGGTGACTTCTTGACGAGCCTTTTGTTCGCGTCCCAACAATTCATCCAGTTGTTGATTGGCGTGTAATAATTCGGTGGTGCGTTCTGCAACCGCATTCTCTAAATTGTTTTTTGTTTGTGCTAGCTCGGCGATCGCTTTCGCCAATTGGCTTTGAGTCTGAGCTAGCAGCAACGGTCCATCAATCAGTAGCGAATACTGTCGGCGCAGTGCAAAGTAAATGACAGCAATACTAGCAGTCAGCAAGTCCACAACAACTTGCACCTGCATTGTCAGTTGGGCAAATCGTGGATCGACAATTCCACCTACAACATGGACAGAGTGACCCACCGCACAGGTGAAAAAGATAATAACAGTTGCTAGAACGAGTGGGTTCTTGAGTAAATGCTCTTGTCCGCGTCGGAGTCCTTGAAAGATCAGGAAGGATATTGCGAAGTAGCAAACCGCAATGACACTATTTGCACCCAACAACAGACTACTAAGCATAAGCAAGAAAAGCTGGAAAGAATATTAAGGAATAATCCAGCTTAATCCACCTCTACAGTTATCAGTGAAGAAAGGGTGTGGGGTGTGGGGTGTGGGGTGTAGTGAGTGGCTAGTGGCTGGTGGAACCAGTGGAACCAGAATTGCTTCCGATCTCTCCTCTGCTCCTCTGCTCCCTTGCCTCCCTTGTCTCCCTTGTCGCCATGCGACTTGCGACTTGCGACTTGTCTCCTACCGTCTGACACTACGAGGATCGAGAGCATCGCGCAAGCCATCTCCTAATAAATTAAACGCCAGCACTGTAACAATAATTAATATCGCGGGAGGCCAAACCAACCAAGGTTGTAGTACTAAAATTGAGGCATTTGTTGCTAAAGAGAGCAAATTGCCCCAAGATGGATCGGGTTGCTGAATGCCCAAACCAATTAGACTTAATACCGATTCTGCCGCAATAAATCCAGGTACGGATAGAGTTGCTGAGATGATGATATACGTTGCTGTTTGAGGCAGAACGTGACGGATGATGATGTAGAAAGGATCGCCACCCATAGCTTTAGCCGCTTGAACGAATTCTCGCTCTTTAATCGATAGAACTTGTCCGCGAATTACTCGCGCTAGTCCAGACCAACTGATAAAAGAAGTAATTAAAACAATCAGCATAAATCGCTGGGCGCTACTTAGTCCTGGTGGTAAAACTGCTGCCAAAGCAACCAATAGATAAAGACCAGGAATCGTCATTAATACTTCTACAAGACGCATGATCGCGCTATCGATCCAGCCACCAAAATAGCCAGAAATACCGCCGACAATCATGCCGAGGGGAAAAGAGATAGCGACTCCGATTAAACCGACGCTGAGGCTAACGCGCCCCCCATGTAGCAGGCGGCTAAATTGATCGCGTCCCTGTTCGTCAGTTCCCAACAAGTTAAATTTAGCCCCAGTTGTACCGAATAAATGCAGATCGACGGGAATGCCGCTAAATATTTCCACTTCTTCAAAATTATTGCCCAGTGGTAAGCTGAGACGAAACAGTTGGTAGCGATCGCCTGCAACAAATAAGCGGAACCAAGCAGGCTTAGTACGGTCTACAATCAGTTGGCGATCGCCTGTATTTAAATCTGTCTTACCTTGAGTCGTAGGATAAACGTGGGGTCCAACAAATTGCCCCTGTGTATTCTGCCAATAAATTTGTGTGGGTGGCAGCAGGGAACCATTAGCTTGAGACTCATAAGGGTCGTAGGGTGCGACAAAATCAGCAGCGATAACCGCAATGTAAAAAATGAGTAGTAGAATCGCCCCAAAGCGGGCGAGGGGATTCTTTTTAAGTCTTTGCCACCAGTTCATGATTGGGGAGGAGAGTAGGGGCGCACAGCCGTGTGCCCTTGTAGCCAGTTAAGTCTGTATTTTAAGCTAAATACAAAATTTCACCCTATTCCACATCTTTAATCCGAGTTTTCCGTTCCAAAACTTCTTTCAATACCAACGTCACTACAGCCAACAGTGCTAACAGTACAGCAGCAGAGTAGGCGGCTTCGGTTTCATACTGCTTGTAAGCATCTTCAACAAATAGCGGTAAACTTTGGGTTTTTCCCGAAATATTTCCCGAAACCACTGAGACAGCACCAAATTCACCCATAGCTCTCGCATTAGTCAAAATTAAGCCGTAAAGTAAACCCCAACGGATATTAGGCAAGGTGACGCGCCAAAAGATCTGCCAGTCGTTTGCGCCTAGAGTTTTTGCCGCTTCTTCCTGATCTGACCCTAATTCTTCCAATACGGGAATCACCTCACGCGCAACAAACGGCATACTTACGAATGCTGTTGCCAAAACCATACCTGGAAAGGCAAAGATAATATTTAGCCCGCGATCTTGCAACCATTCACCAAACCATCCTTGTCGTCCGTAGAGCAAGACAATCATTAAACCTGCAACTACAGGCGAGATCGAAAAGGGCAGATCGATCAAACTCAAAACAAAAGCACGACCTGGAAATCGATGACGAGTCAGCGCCCAAGCCGCACATAGCCCAAAAACTGTATTCAGCGGTAAGGCGATCGCAGCTAACATTACGGTTAATTGGACGGCATGGAGAAACTCCGGTCGAGTCAGGTTAGCAAAAAATGGACCAACTCCTTTGCTAAAAGCTTGGATGAAGACGTTTAAGGCGGGGATGTAAAGTACTAGACTGACATAGGCGATCGCTACGACAATCAAAATGGCCCCAATCCAACTCTTTTGTTCGCTAGGCGCAGCTTTGCTATTATTCATCTGAGAATTCATATCCTTCCTAGTCGTCATACCGTCTTCCCCAAGCCTGCAAAAGATTAATCAACAGCAGCAACACTAATGAAATCAGCAGCAACACCGTACCGATGACAGTTGCACCAGAGTAGTCGTACTGCTCTAAGCGTTGAAAAATCAGTACGGGTGCAATTAAATCTCTAAAAGGCGTGTTGGAGGAAATAATTACGGTTGAGCCGTACTCCCCAACCGCACGAGAGAAACCCAAAGCCACACCAGTCAAGATGGCTGGAAATAGAGGTGGTAAAATTACTCGCACAAAAGTTTGCCATTGATTTGCTCCCAAACTCCAAGCAGCTTCTTCAATCTCGCGTTCCATTTCTTGCATGACAGGTTGCACTGTCCGTACCACAAAAGGCAGCGAAATAAAAATCATTGCTACCCATACCCCCAAACGGGTGAAGGATACCTTAATCCCTAATGGGGCAAGCAAAGAGCCAATCCAGCCATTATTGCTGTACACTGTTGCCAGCGTTAGCCCTGCAACCGATGTTGGTAGGGCAAAGGGCAAATCGATCGAAGCGTCAATCAATCTTTTGAAGGGAAATGTGTAGCGCACTAAAACCCAGGCAATCAGAGTGCCAAAAAGTCCATTCA